>JBQGDG010000169.1:0-4823 GCA_052038935.1 Neorhizobium sp.
TCCGACCGGATCGCCCAGCGCCACGCGCGCCTGGCTGGCCAGCACGATCGGCGCAACGGCGAGGTTCATCGCGGTCAGCCTCGGCACAAGCTCTCCGATCAGCGGCACCGCATTGAGTTCGACCGCGCTCGAGGACAGGCCGTCGGCCACGACGATCGCGATATCGAAGCTCTTCGTCCCGCCGAGCGCGATCAGCATTTCCGAGGACGCGGCGCCGAGCATGCGCCCGAGATCGGGCCGGCGGACATAGACGCTCCGGTCTTCGGCCATGCTGTCCACCTGCACGACCGGAAGCCCGAGTTCCGCAAGCCGGCTCTCGAGCGCGACACGATCGACGCCGGTCCAGACGGCCTCTCTTGCCCGCGCATGGTCGAGCAGGAAGGAAAGCTGCGCGCGGGTCGGCAGGCCGGCGCCATGACGTCCGAGCGCCACGCGGGCATCGGTCATCTGCTTGAGGTCGAGCACACGTTCGGCACCCGATGGCACCGCTTCAGACGGCTCGATCAGCTTGGCCATGTCAGGCTCCGATCAGGTTGCTGGCGTGGATATAGCCGGACAGGGCGGCCGGCTCGCCGATCAACGCGCCGTCGCGATCCGTGAGGCCAATCTCGGCAAGCCAGGTTTCGAATTCCGGCGCCGGCGGTCGCTTCAGCGTCTCGCGGCAATAGACCGCGTCGTGATGCGACAGCGACTGGTAGTTCAGCATGATGTCGTCCGCGCCGGGTACGGTGATGACGAAGTTGACGCCTGCCGCGCAGAGCAAGGTCAGGAGCGCATCCATATCCTCCTGATCGGCGTCGGCATGATTGGTGTAGCAGACGTCGACCCCCATCGGCAGGCCCATGAGCTTGCCGCAGAAATGGTCCTCTATGCCGGCGCGGATGATCTGCTTGCCGTTGAACAGGTATTCCGGGCCGATGAAGCCGACGACGGTGTTGACGAGCAGGGGATCGAAATGCCGCGCCACCGCATAGGCCCGCGCCTCCATCGTCTGCTGGTCGACGCCGAAATGGGCGTCGGCAGAAAGAGCTGCCCCCTGCCCCGTTTCGAAATACATGACGTTGGCGCCGGGCATGCCGCGCTTCAGCGATTGCCCTGCCTCATGCGCTTCCTTCAGGAGCGCGAGATCGATGCCGAAACCGTGGTTCGCCTTCTGGGAGCCGGCGACCGACTGGAAGACGAGATCGACCGGCGCACCCTTCTCGATCGCATGGATCGCCGTCGTCACGTGCCCGAGACAGCAGGTCTGGGTCGGGATCGCCAGCCTGTCGCGCAGCTCGTCGAGCAGGGAGACGATCCGCACGTAGTCCTCGACGCTGTCGGTCGCCGGATTGACGCCGATCACCGCATCGCCCGAGCCCATCAGCAGTCCGTCGATTGCCGATGCGATGATGCCGCGGCTGTCGTCGGTCGGATGGTTGGGCTGGTTGCGGGTCGACAGCCTCCCGGCAAGGCCAATCGTGTTGCGGAAGCGGGTGACGACCTGCCGCTTCGCCGACACCGCGATCATGTCCTGAAGCCGCATGATCTTGGAGACGGCGGCGACCATTTCCGGCGTCAGCCCGTATGTCACGGCTTCGAGCCTACCCTGATCCGTTTCCGGCTTCAGCAGCCATTCGCGGAACTCGCCGACGGTCAGCGAGGAGACGGGCGCGAAGGCGGCTGCGTCGTGCTGGTCGGCGATCAGCCGGGACACTTCGTCGTCTTCGGACGGAATGAGCTCCTCGGCAAGGAACGCCTTCAACGGCAGGTCGGCCAGAGCCATCTGCGCCGCCAGCCGTTCGACCGGTCCCTCGGCGGCGATGCCGGCAAGCTGGTCGCCGGACCGCTCCGGCGTCGCCTTGGCAAGCAGGTCCCTGAGGTCATCGAAGCGGAAGACTGTCTGCTCGATCGTCGTCGTGAAGGCCATGGATAATCAACCCGAAAGAACGGTGAAATGAATGTTGCCTCCCGAGCCGCACCGGTATCCTCCGGCCCTTGCCCTTCCCCGACCGGATTAAGCACGACAACCCCGGCGCTTTTCAAGGCCAATCTTGCCTCGCCCTCGAATAAGGCGCCCACGCTTGACCTATTCCGCCCGGCCAATATCTACGCTGCATGGATTCTCAAGGTTCGCCCAAAACCTCCGCCTTCGATATCGACGCGCTTCGCGACACGGTGCGCCGCATCGCCAGGGGGCGCGACACCTGGGCCTTGCGCTGGCAGGCGCTGCTTGCCTTCATCGATATCGCCATCCTCGCTTTCTTCCTGCTCGGCCCCTATCTGCGCGACAGCCCCTCATACCTGATCATCGACTACACGATCGCCGCCTGGGTCGGTGCCGAACTTGTCGCCCGTTCGCTTGCCGCGCCTTCGCTCGGGCGTTTCCTGAAAATGCCGATGACCTGGATCGACCTTGTCATCCTCGGCACGCTTCTGTTCCCCGATATCCTGTTCAACTTCGCCTTCCTGCGCGTCATGCGCATCTGGGCGATCGGCAGGAGCCCCCTCCTCAAGGAAATCATGCGCCGCTGCGGCTGCCTGCATCTGCAGGATGTCACCCGCGCCTGCCTGAACTTCATCGTCTTCCTCTTCCTGGTGACCGGCTTCGTCTACACGACCTTCTTCTACGATCGCGATGGCGGCGAAGGCTTCGTCGACGCGCTCTATTTCACCGTGGCGACGATCACCACGACGGGCTTCGGCGACATCACGTTGCCGGGAACGCTCGGCAAACTGACCTCGGTCGTGACGATGATCGTCGGCATCTCCCTCTTCGTCCGGCTTGCCCAGGCGATCATCCGGCCGAACAAGGTGACCTTCCCCTGCCCTCAATGCGGATTGCAGCGGCATGACGCGGATGCCGTCCACTGCAAGGCCTGCGGCCATCTGCTGAACATCCCCGACGAAGGCCACTAGCCGGCGGAAATCGAAGAGGGTGCTCCGGTGGGCGAGCCGTGTTATAGGCGTGGTTCGGGGCAAAGGAGAGGCACGACACTTGACCACGCTTCAGGAGGTGGCGGCAAGAGCCGGATGTTCGCTTGCGACCGCAAGCCGGGCCCTGACGCTGAAGGGCGCCGTCAGCGAAGCGATGGTCCGCAAGGTTCGCCGTGCCGCCGCTGAACTCGGTTATCGCCCCTCCCTTGCCGGCGGCAAGGCCGGCCGCCGCCTGGTCGTCGGCGTCCTCATTCCGAGCATCACCAATCCAGTCTTCTCGTCCTCGCTCTCCAGTATCGAAAACCGCATGCTGATGGCAGGTCACGGCGTCCTGATCGCCCAGTCCAACTACGACCCCGCGCGCGAACTCGATGCCGTGGCGGCACTGCTGAACGAAAGGCCGACGGGCCTCATCCTTACGCTCTGCAGCGCGGAAAAGAGCGGGATAATCGGCCTGCCGCTGCCGCCGACCGTCCTCCTCAACAACCGGCCCACGGAAAATTTCCCCTCGGCGGTGACCGTCGACAATCTGCGCGCCGGCCACGAACTGGCGATGCTGCTGAGGGAGCTCGGCCATGAACGCATCCTCTTCGTTTCGGGCAGTTTCGCCGCCTCGGACCGCGCGCGCCTGCGTTACGATGGTTATTGCCAGGCGATGACGGAAACGGGCGCCGCGCCGCTGCCGGCGATGCAGATTTCCTTTGTCGGCGACTACGACATGCTGGACCTCAGCGCGGCGATGACGCAAGTGCGGCCGACCGCGATCATCGCCTCGAACGATCTGCTCGCCTTCGGCGTCATCGGCGCCCTGCGGCGGGAGGGTCTTTCCGTGCCGGGTGACGTATCCGTCGCCGGTTTCGACGGGATCTCGCTCGGCCGCATGATGGACCCGCCGCTGACCACGATCGAGATGCCGGATGCCAGCATGGGCGCCGCGGCCGCCTCGCTGTTGCTCGACATCGCCGAAAACGCCGCGCCGCCCCGGCACCTGCAGGTGGCCCACTCGCTGAGGCGCGGCGGCACGGTCAGGGCGATTTGAAGGCCTCCGGCTGGTCGCGGGCAACATCCTAGGATTGCACAATACATTGACATCCCTCTACGATGAAAAGCATCGGGGGAGTATGATTAAAATGCGAGGGCCAAAATCAACAAGAACCAGCCGTGCTCGTTCTTTGCGTCGAACAGACAATGATGCCGAAGCAAAGTTGTGGGGCGAGCTTCGCAACCGAAGGCTGAACGGGTTCAAGTTTGTTCGTCAATTTCCAATCGGCGGCTACTTTGCGGACTTTGCCTGCCGCGATGGAAACCTGGTCGTGGAACTGGATGGCAGTCAGCACGCCGACAGCGCTTACGATCGGCGAAGGGATACCTTCATGGTCGACGAGGGCTGGTCCGTCGCCCGCTTTGCAAACACCGCCGCACTTATTGAGATGAGCTCCGTCCTTGACACACTCGTCGCTATTCTCGATGGCCGTCTCACTGAATGGACCGAGGCCTCCGACTTCAGATTTGTTCCAGGCAATCGCAGCCGATCGCATCGCCGATAGCTCTTGCCCCTCATCCGCCTGCCGGCACCTTCTCCCCGTGAACGGGGAGAAGGACGCAAGCCGCAGCCTTACCGGTTTGAACAAGCGATAACTGTGGCACGTCCCCTCTCCCCGTTTACGGGGAGAGGGTTAGGGTGAGGGGCAGCTATGCTCGCGACAGAACACCGCCGGACCTTTCGATCCGGCGGCGGTCAATAATCTTCGTCGAAACGCGAGATCAGCTGCGCGGCAGCAGGCGCTTCACTTCGTCGGCGGCGTCGTCCAGTGCTTCTTCCGGCGTTGCCGACTGGTCGACGACGCGGGCGGTGTTGTCGACGATCGTCTGGGTGACGCGGACGCCGTTCGAACCCGGGAAGGCGT
>JBQGDG010000170.1:0-2021 GCA_052038935.1 Neorhizobium sp.
GGCGAGCTGAACTGCCCGATCGTCAGACTGCCGGGGCGCGTCCGTCGCGGCGGAAATCCGAGGGCGGCATGCCGGCGACAAGCCGGAAGGCCTTGTTGAAGGCGCTTACCGAACCGAAGCCGCTTTCCATCGCGATGCGGAGAATGCTGTCGCCGCCGTTCATCAGCATCGCCTGCGCGCGCGACAGTCGCAGCAATGTCAGATACTTGATCAGGGTCATGCCGGTCGACCTGCGGAAGAGGTTCATCGCGTATTTCGGGTGAAGGGAGGCTGCCGCCGCAATGTCGGCAGCGTCGATATCCTCGAGGAAGTTCGCGGCGATGAAGTCGCACATGCGCACCACGGCGATCGAGGGCATGGCGCTGTCGCCATCGCCGAGCGGCGGTTGCCCGGACGACACGACGGTATAGTCTTCCATGAAGATCCGTTCGACGCGCAGCAGCAATTCCTCGACAGCATGCTGCGACCTCGCCTCGTCGCCCGACGTGACGTAGCTGAACCAGCGCGGGAAGTTCTCGCCGTCTGCGGCATCCGTCCGCGCCGTCAGCATCGTCGTGCCGCCCATCAGCATGCCGGATATGGCGGCGGGAAGGCGCATGCGGAAGAAATGCACCAGCGGCAGATGGGCGCCGGCATAGATCGAGTCGGCGGAAGAGTGATCCATCCTGTGCGGCTGGCCGCCCCAGAATATGCACATCTGGCCCGCCGAAAGCCTGAGGTCATGGCCGCTCATCCGGTAATGCACCGAGCCGCGCATGACGTAGTTCACCTCGATCTGGGCGTGCCAATGGGGACGCAGCATGACCTTCGGATGGCCGTGGAAGAACTGCAGCGTCGTCGGCAGGCCCTCGATGCTGCTCGCTCCGGGCTGGTAGACCGCATCGTCATCGATCTTACTTTTCGCCAAATCGACATTCCCTTTTTACGAGACAGATTTTCGACGCACGCTAATCTGCCCATGTTCGCTGAAGAACGGCAATTGAAAAAGGGAGGTTTTCAATGTGCTACAGGCTTCTTGGCGCGACGGCATCGCTCGCTCTTCTGGCAGTGAGCCCGGCCGCCGCGCAATCGACCGAAATCACCATATGGAGCTGGAATGTCGCCGCCTCGGCGCTGAAGTCCACGC
Source organism: Neorhizobium sp. (assembly GCA_052038935.1). Taxonomy (GTDB): domain Bacteria; phylum Pseudomonadota; class Alphaproteobacteria; order Rhizobiales; family Rhizobiaceae; genus Neorhizobium. Next base: position 1,127 of record JBQGDG010000170.1, read on the forward strand.
TCGAAGGCTTCAACCAGAAATATCCCGACATAAAGGTCACGGTCCAGGACCTCGGCAACGACCAGGTCTTCGACAAGACGCTGGCGGCCTGTGCCGCCGGCGGCGAAGGATTGCCGGATATCGTGACGATCGAGAACTTCGAGGCGGAGCTTTTCTGGAGCCGCTTCCCCGATTGCTTCACCGATCTGACGGCAATCGGCTACACGCCGGAGATGCAGGCGCTGTTTCCCGACTTCAAGCGCACGGAACTGGAAGTCGACGGCGCGGCCTATGCGATGCCCTGGGATTCCGGGCCGGTGGCCGTCTTCTATCGGCGCGACTTCTATGAAAAGGCGGGCGTCGACCCGGCGTCGATCAAGACCTGGGACGATTTCCTCGCCGCCGGAAAGAAGGTGATGGAAGCCAATCCCGGCACGGTCATGGCGCAGGGCGACTTCAACGGAGACAGCGAGTGGTTTCGCATGATTTCCAACGAGCAGGGATGCGGTTACTTTTCGACCGATGGCGCAAATATCACGATCAACCAGCCCGCATGCGTCGCCACGCTGGAGAAGGTCAAGGAAATGAAGGACGCCGGCATCATCACGGCGGCGATCTGGGACGAAAAGATCCAGGCGAATACCGCCGGCAAGGCGGCAAGCCAGATGTATGGCGCCTGGTATGAAGGTACGATCCGCTCCGGCTCTCCCGATCTTTCGGGCAAGTGGGGCGTGTATCCCATGCCAAGCCTGACGGCGGACGGACCGCATGCGGCCAATCTCGGCGGCTCGTCGCTGGCGATCAGCGAGGGCTCGCAAAACAAGGAAGCCGCCTTCAAGTTCGTCGAATACGCCCTGACCACCAACGAGGGCCAGGTGGCGATGCTGAAATCCTTCGGCCTGGTGCCGTCGCTGCT
>JBQGDG010000171.1:0-8294 GCA_052038935.1 Neorhizobium sp.
TCCTGCAGATGCATGCTCTGGTCGGCGAGCGTCTGGCTGGCAGCCGTCGTCTCCTCCACCATCGCGGCGTTCTGCTGCGTCATCTGGTCCATGTGGTTGACCGAGGAATTGATCTCCTGCAGGCCGGTCGCCTGTTCCTGCGCGGTCGTGGCGATCGTGTCCACATGGGCATTGACCCTTTCCACCAGCGTCGCGATCTCGACCAGCGCGTCGCCGGTCGAGCGGACCAGCGCCACGCCGCCCTCCACTTCCTGCACCGAATTGGAGATCAGCGTCTTGATCTCCTTGGCGGCGTTGGCGGAACGCTGGGCGAGCTCGCGCACTTCCTGGGCGACGACGGCAAAGCCCCTGCCCGCCTCGCCGGCGCGTGCGGCCTCGACACCGGCGTTCAGCGCCAGAAGGTTGGTCTGGAAGGCGATCTCGTCGATCACCGAGATGATCTGGCTGATCTTGCTGGAACTGTCCTCGATCCGCCCCATCGCGTCGATCGCGTTGCGGACGATCTCGCCCGAGCGGCTGGCGCTCGTCTTCGTCTCGCTGACCATCTGCCGCGCCTCGCTCGCCCGCTGGGATGCGGTGCGCACGGTGGCGGTGATCTCGTCGAGTGCCGCCGCGGTCTCCTCGAGTGCGGCCGCCTGCTGTTCGGTGCGCTTGGCGAGATTGCCGGTGGCGCCGGAAATGTCGGAGGCGCTGTCGCGGACGATGAGGCCGGTCTCGGAGATCGCCGATATCGCCGAGCTGAGCGACCCGACCGCCGCGTTGAAGTCGTCGCGCAGCTTGGCATAGTCCTCGCCGATATCGCCGAGCGAGACCGAAAGGTCGCCGGCCGCGAGGCTCTCGAGGCCTTCGCCGAGCTCGCGCATCGCCCGCGCCTGACGCTCGGCGGCGGTCGAAAGAGCCTGTTCGCTGGAGGAGCGTTCGGCTGCGATGGCACGCTGCTGGTCGGCCTCGCGGGCCTGCAGCGCCGAGCGTTCCTCGACGCTGTCGCGCAGCACGAGCAGCGCGCGGGCCATCTCGCCGATCTCGTTCTTCTGGCCGGTGCAGGGCACGGCGACACCGGAGGCACCGCCGGCGATCGCCTGCAGCACCTGCCGCACCTTGGTCAGCGGACCCGTGACGCTCTTGACCACGAACCAGGCGCCGCCGATCAGCGCCAGCGCGCCCACGGCGAAGATGATCGCGAAGTTGATCGCGTCGCGGCGGAACATGGCGTCGAGGTCGTCGACATAGACGCCGGTACCGACGATCCAGCCCCAGGGCTCGAAACCGGCCACATGGGAGAATTTCTCCACCGGCTCGCTGGCGCCGGGCTTCGGCCAGTAATAGTCGGAAAAGCCCTTGCCGCTCGCCTTGACGACCTTGACGAAGTCGACGAACAGGAATTTCCCGTTGGGATCCTTGTTCTGGGTGAGGTCGGATCCGTTCATCTCCGGCTTGACCGCATGCATGACCATCGTCGGATGCATGTCGTTGATCCAGAAGTAGCCCGAGCCGTTGTCGTAGCGCATGGCGGCGATCACAGCCTTGGCTTCCGTCTGCGCCTGATCGCGCGACAGGGCGCCCGAGGTCTCCATGGCGTGATATTTCTTCATCACGGCCAGCGCCGTGTCGTTCATCTGGGCGAGCCCCGCCTTGCGCTCGCGCTCGGACGAAGCGTAGCTCTGGAAGAGGCTGAAGGTCATTGCGCCGCCGAGGATGACGAGCGACAGGGCGACTAGGCAATAGAGACGCCAGGAAATGGCAAGACGCTGCATGATACCTCCCAATATTTGCAAATCGCATTAAGTTTTAAATGATGGAAGTTACTATCCAGTGAAGGCGACCAGCTACACTTGAACCGCCATGATTCCATCCGTCTGTTCTTTGGTTTCATTGGGTTTTTACTTCGGCATGACCGCCTTGCATGGGGCCATGACGAAAAGAAGCTGGCATTCGCCGCAAACGCGGATAGTGTCTCGCCCCTGGGAGGCGTGTCCAAAGGATAGGAACACCAATGACCGATGCCATCAGACCGACCGGCGAACTGACCCTGCGCACGCTCGCCATGCCGAGCGACGCCAATCCCGCCGGGGATATTTTCGGCGGCTGGGTCATGGCGCAGATGGATCTCGCGAGCGGCATCCGCGCCACCGAACGGGCGCGCGGCCGCGTCGTCACCGCCGGCGTCAAGGAAATGGCCTTTCAGCTGCCGGTCAAGATCGGCGATACGCTGAACGTCTATACGGAGATCACCCGCGTCGGAACGACGTCGATCACGCTGAATGTCGAGGCCTGGGCCCAGCGTGCGCGGCATCGCGTTCTGGAAAAGGTGACGGCCGCGACCTTCGTCATGGTCGCGCTCGACGAGGACGGCAGGCCGACGCCGGTGCCGGGCGAGTAAAGCCGCTTCGTCCGCCCGTCAGCCCTTGAGGAAGGCCGAGGACGTATCGAATCCGAGGCCGGGAAACACCTTACCGTTGAGATTGCCGGGCGTGATGTCGAACTGCCTGTAGAGCATGGCGGCGGCAACCTCGCGCACGTCGCCTGTCGGCATCAGGTCGCGCCCATCCAGCAGCATGTCGTCGGCAAGTCCCGGCCATTGGCCGAGCACTTTGCCGCCGGACACCGACCCGCCCGCCAGGATGGCGAGGCCGCCCGTGCCGTGATCGGTACCGCCGGTACCGTTCTCCCGCGCCGTGCGTCCGAATTCGGTGATCGCCAGGACGGCGGTCTTGTTCCACACCTCTTCGCCGAGACTGTCCTTCAGCGTCACGATCGCCGTCGCCAGGTCCGACGCCGCCTTGCGGAACTGCACCGGTTGGCCGACATGGGTGTCCCATCCGCTGATCGAAAAACCGGCGATCCGGTATTCCTCGCGCAGCATGCCGGCGGCAAGCCTCGCCATGTCGGCGATCCCCGCCCCGCGGCGCGCATCGCCATAGAGCAGATCGGCGGCCATGTCGGTCTTCTTCGCCTGATCGAGCGCTGCCGCGAATGCATCGTCGCCGGCATAAAGCCGTTCGAGGAAGGCGATCTCGTCGTCGGCAAGCGCGAAATCGCTCTGGCTGGACCATGAGTCTGCCGGATTGGGGCCGGTCAGGATCAGTTCCATCGACGTGTTGATGTCGATCGCCCGGCGGGCGTCCGAACGGGGGATGACGGCGAGCGCCCGGTTCAGCCACCCGGTCTTCTGCCCCCTGTCGGCGCCGCCGGTCTCGAGAATGTCCTGCCCGTCGAAATGACTGCGCTGGTCGCGATAGGGGGTCGAAACCGCGTGTACGAAGGAGAGCTGCCCGGCCCGCCACAGGGGCATCAGGGCGGCGGCGGCCGGATGGAGGCCGTAGAAGCCGTCGAGGTCGAGCAGGCCCGTATCCGGTGTCTGGCCGAGCTTCGGCCGCAGTGTCGCAAAGGCCTGGTCGCCATAGGGCTGGACGAAGTCGAGGCCATCCATCGCGCCGCGCAGGATGATGGTGACGAACCGGTTGTCGCCCGGTGTCGCCGCGAAGGTCAGCGGCGTGACGACGGGTGCCGCCGCCGCGCAGCACGCACCGGCGAGAAAGCCCCGGCGGGACAGGCGGAAGCTCCGGTTGCTCTTGCCATGGCTCATCGGCCTATCTCCTGTTGAATTCGGGTGATGCCAGAACCATCGTGATGCCATGCACCCGGCTCGGGGCCTGCGAAATGATCGCCCGCAGGCCGGGTGTCGCCGCGTCGGCGAGCGCCGCCTCAAGGAAACCGGAAGGCTCCAGCCGCTGACCGATCAGGCGGGCGACCAGTCTCGACCAGGCGATCCGTTCGCTCAGCTGGCTTGGCGTCAGCCACGCGTCCGTCGTGTCGGGAAAGCCGGCCGGGCTCGGTGGTTGCCAGATCGGCTGCCCCATGCGCTGCAAGGCTCCGAGCGTCAGCGCACTGGCCTGTCCCGCACGCCTGCGCCGTCCTTCTGCTGCCTTCTCGCTGCCGGCCATCTGCATCGCCTTGCCGACCGGACCGACGTCCTCGTCGTCGCCCTCCATGTCCTTCAGCAGGGCCGCGATGTTCTCGTCGGGCAGATCGATTGCACGGAAACCGGATACGACGAAATCGAACGGCTGCTTGATCTTCCGCCCGCGATCCTCCCAGGCGAGCGGGTGCTGCAGCATCGCCCGGTAGACCTGGCTCAGATCGCCGTCGTTCCCGCGCCAGGCTGTCACCATCGCTTCGACCATTTCCGTTGGAGGAGTGTCGCTGACGAAATGGGCCGCGAGCTTGCGGCACAGGTGGAGCGCCGTCTCGGGATGGGCGGCAAGATCCTCCAGCATCAGCTTGTGATCCTGATCGACGCCTTCGCCGTCGCGGTAGTCGCGTCCGAGAAGGCGCGTCGTCCCGCCCTCCGCCCGCCTCGGACGATAGGTCACCTCCAGCGCCCGGTCGTCGACGGCCAGCCCTGTCAGGATCAGCGCGGCGCCACGCACGTCGTCCTGGCTGTATCCCGCGCCCGCGCCGAGCGTATGCAGTTCGAGGAGCTCGCGTCCGAGGTTCTCGTTCAATCCGCGGCCGCTCTCCCGGCCGGCGTCCGAATCCGGCCCGATACTCCGGTTCTGGTCGAGATAGATGAGCATGGCCGGATGGAGGATCGCCGCCGACAGCAGATCGGCAAACCGGCCGGCGATGCGCGGACGGATCGCCTCTGCCTCGTAGAGCGGGACGATCATGCGCATCGGCAGCGACTTCAGGGCGCTGGTCGAGAAATGATCCGTCCAGAAGCTTGCCAGCCGCTCATGGAAGCCGAAAGGGGAATGGATCGCCTGGGCGAGCCGCGCCATGGCGTCGATGCGATAGACGCGCTGCGCCTCCTTCTGGGTTTCCCGGCGGATGCTTTCGTTCGGCTTGCCTTCGCGTGCCGCCTTGGCTTCGGCGGTCCTGAGCGAAATCACGCGGGTAGCGGCTTCTCGCCGCCCCAGGATGCCTTCCCGCGGAAAGCGGGGCTTGCGCTTGGCCGCCTCTGCCAGCTGCTCGAGCAATCCGTCGGCATCGGCCGGGCTCTCCTGCCCTGTCCGAAGGCCGTATCCATAGCGGATTGCTGCAAGAGTCGGCCTTGCGAGAGCCATGCGCTACTCCTTTTTACTGTCCGAAGTCATCGACTTGTGAGGTGGAAACCGTCGCAAAATGTGGCGATTTCGAGAGATGGACGGATTGTAACGATCCATCCTGCGTCCGGTCCAATCATCCGATTGTGACCGGATACGGAATTTCCGATTCGTCCCGTCGGGGGAAGCGGGAATATTTACATTTCTCGACGATAAAATTGCCGAGGGACGCCCTATATAAAAAGCTGGAAAGACTTTCTTATTAGAGACGTCGCATATTAAGGGCGTCAATTTTCCGTGGCAGCGTGGTGGATGCAGTCAGACCCGAGCAGCAACATGAACGATCCACAACTGACGCTCGCGGTGAAACGGGCGCAGGCTGCGGCGACGCTCGAACGTCTGCCGACGACGCTCTGCGTGAATGCGGCCGTATCCTTTTCCGCGATGCTGATGAGCGGCATCAACCGCGGCGTCACGCCGGTGGCGATCGCCTGGTTTCTGGTGACACTGGTGACGATCCTGCTGCGTTTCGGTGTCGGCAGCGCCATCAAGAGACGGCGGACCGATCACTTCCAGCCGCTTCTGGCGCTCCGCCTGATGACGGCGGGGGCATTCGTCAGCGGTCTCGCCTGGGGAGGCCTGCCCTTCATTCTTCCCGATTTCGAGGCGCTCGGTGTCGATGGCGGCATCTATATCCTGATGTGCGGCATGGCGACCGGCGCGGTCCTGCTCGGCACCGGTCACGCGGTGACGGCGCTGGCCTTCGCCTTCCCGGTGCATCTTGCCGTCGTCACCACGCTGCTGATGAGCACCGAGGCCGGCGGACAGCTTCTCGCCCTCAACGTGCTGGCGCTCACGCTGGTGCTCTACAAGAGCAGCATGAAGGGGCAGAGCATCGTCATCGGCAATATCGAGGCCCAGCTGCGGGCGACGGCACTGGCGGAATCGCTGTCGCAGGCGAATACCAGCATCCTGCTCGCCAACGAAAGCCTCGAACGGCTGGCCAACCGCGATCCGCTGACCGGGCTCGCCAATCGTGCAGCCTTCAACACGTCCCTGGCGGCGGGGATAGAAGACGCGCGGGTGCGGCGCGAAAGGCTGGCCCTGCTCATCCTCGACCTCGACCGGTTCAAGACGATCAACGACACGTTCGGCCATTCGGCCGGTGACGAGCTGCTTCTGGAAGCAAGCCGCAGGCTGCGCGAGGCGGTCGGCGAACAGGGCGTCATCTCCCGGCTCGGCGGCGACGAGTTCGCCATCATCATCGGTGGCGCCACGGCAAGCGTCGACGCCCGTAATCTGGCGGAGAAGATCCTCGCGCGCGGCCGCGATCCCTTCATCCTGCGTGGCCGTCCGATCATTTCCGGCGTTTCCGTCGGCATCGCCGTCTGGCCGCTTCATGCGGACACCGCCGCCGACCTGTTCGTATCGGCGGACATGGCGCTCTATCGTGCCAAGGACGAGGGCCGCGGGCTGTGGCGGGAGTTCGACCGCTCGCTCAAGGCCCGGGCGGAAAGACGCCACCAGATCGAGCAGGATCTCGCGGCGGCGATCGCCGGCGGCGATATCCGCGCCTTCTTCCAGCCGCAGGTCGATCTGCGCGACCGGACGGTGACGGGGTTCGAGACGCTGGTGCGCTGGCAGCATCCGCTGCTCGGACCGATCGCGCCGCCGGAAATCGTCGAGGCGGCCCACGCGACCAACCTGTCCGAGACGCTGACCGCAACGATCGCCGCGGGCGCCTGCCGGCTTCTTACCGCCCTGCCGGCGCTCGGCCTGCCGGACGCGACGGTGTCGATCAACATCTCGCCGCGGGAATTCGAGCTCTATTCGGTCGCCGCGGTCCTCGACCGCGTCACCGGCGCCCACGGCATCGATCCGGCGCTGTTCGAGATCGAGATCACCGAGGAGGCGATCCTCGACACGCTGGTCGCCGGCGAGCAGCTCCAGCATATCGAGCGCTCCGGCTACAAGCTCGCCGTCGACGATTTCGGCGCCGGCCATTCCTCGCTCGCCTATCTCGTCAGCCTCAAGGTCGACCGGCTGAAGCTCGACCGGCGTTTCGTCACCGGCATCGACAAGAGCCGGCAGAACCAGGTCATCGTCGGCGCTCTGGCCGGCCTCGGAAGGGTCCTGTCGATGGACATCGTCGCCGAGGGCGTCGAGAATGCCGAGGAGATGGGCACGCTGCGCGACCTCGGCTGCCCCGCCGCCCAGGGCTATTTCCTCGGCCGGCCGATGCCCGCCGACAAGATCGCCGGCTGGCTCGAAACCCACCGGATGACATTCGCGGCCTGACGGGGCGCGGCCTGACGGGTGCAGTTTGTCGGATACGGCTTTCGCATGCGGCTCCATGCCGCCGCCCGCGCGCCGGCAGCCTGGCCGAGCCCCCGCCGTCCGTTGCCATTTTGTACTCGTTTTCCGCCGCCGCCCCCTTCCCTTCGCGGCGGACTCTCTCCATATTCGCGGCATGGCCAGATCTCCGAAGAAATCCACGCCCGAAAACCGTGAGGACAAGTCCGGTTTCGGTGAAGCTCCCCAATCGTCGTTCGAAGGCGCGCCGCTCGAGGGCAGCGTCGCCGACTGGGTGAAGCAGCTCGAGGCGGAGGCCGAGGCGTCGGGCATCGAGACGCAGCGCGAGATCGCCTCGAAGGCCGGCAAGCACCGCAAGAAGATCGAGATCGCCGCCCGCGAACAGGCGATCCGCGAGGCGGAGGAGGAAGCCGCCAAGGCGAAGAAGGCCGCTTCCAGGTCGGCCGGCAAATCCACGGCCAAGTCCGGCGGCAAGACCGCCCAGACGACAGCGAAGAACACCACCGCGTCGAAGACCGCCCGCGGCGTGTCGATCGGCGCCTCGTCGGATCCGAAGACCCGCGCCGCCGCCGGCCTCAATCCGGTCGCCGGCCTCGACATCTCGCTGGAGGACGCCCAGAGCCTCGCCCCCGGCGCCGTCACCGCCACGGTCGACGCGCTGTCGAAACTGATCGAAAGCGGCAATCCGCTGTTCAAGAACGGCCAGATATGGACGCCGCACCGGCCCGAGCGCCCGGCGAAATCCGAGGGCGGCATCGCCATCGAGATGGTCACCGACTACAAGCCCTCCGGCGACCAGCCGACGGCGATCGGCGATCTCGTCGAAGGCCTCAATTCCGGCGACCGGTCCCAGGTCCTGCTCGGCGTCACCGGATCGGGCAAGACCTTCACGATGGCCAAGGTGATCGAGGCGACGCAGCGCCCGGCGGTCATCCT
>JBQGDG010000172.1:0-13496 GCA_052038935.1 Neorhizobium sp.
TTCCAGCCGAACCGCGCCGGACGACAGCAGGCGAAGGGCTTCCGGATAGAGCGTGTGCTCGACGGTAAGCACCCTGGCTGCGAGGGTCTCGGCCGTATCGCCCGTTTCGATCGGTACACAGGCCTGCGCTACGATCGGCCCTTCATCCATGCCTTCGGTGACGAAATGCACCGTGCAGCCGGCGACCTTCATGCCGGCCTCGAGGGCGCGCTGATGGGTATGAAGGCCGGGAAAGAGCGGCAGGATGGAGGGGTGGATGTTGAGAATCCGCCCTTCGTAGCCGCTGATGAAATCGCTCGAGATCAGCCGCATGTAGCCTGCGAGGCAGATGATGTCAGGTCGGATGTCGTCGAGAGCCGCGAGGATGGCCGCTTCGTGTTCCGCCTTGCCGGCATAGGCCTTGCGTTCGAACACGTAAGTCCTGATGCCGCGTGCTTCTGCCTTGGCGAGCCCGCCGGCGGTGGGCTTGTCGGAAACGACAGCGACGATTTCTGCCGGGAAGTCGGCGGCATCGCATGCATCCGCCAGCGACACCATGTTGGAGCCGCCACCCGAGATGAAAACGGCGACGCGCTTTCTTGCGCCGCGGACGGGCGCCTCGCTCATAGGCCGAGCATACCCTTGTATACGACGCCGGCGCCGCCTTCGGCACGGTCGATCATGCGACCAAGCGAGACGACCGTCTCGCCTTCGGCCCTCAGGATATCGGTAACCGCCTGCGCGTTTTCCGCCGCGACGACGACGATCATGCCGATGCCGCAGTTGAAGGTCCGCAGCATTTCCTTCGGCTCCACGCCGCCGGTCTTTGCGAGCCACGAGAAAACGGGCGGGACCGGGATGCCGGCAAGATCGATCTCCGCCGAAAGCGTCTTCGGCAGGACGCGCGGGATGTTTTCCGGGAAGCCGCCGCCGGTGATGTGGGCGAGTGCCTTGAGCGCTTTCGTTTCGCGGATCGCCTTCAGCAGCGGCTTGACGTAGATACGGGTCGGCGTCAGCAGCGCCTCGCCGAGCGCCTTGCCCTCGGCGAACGGGGCCGGAGCGTTCCAGTTGAGGCCGGAAAGTGCCACGATCTTGCGTACCAGCGAAAAGCCGTTCGAATGCACGCCGGACGATGTGAGGCCGAGAATGACGTCGCCGGACGAGATATCGCCGGCCGGCAGCAACTCGCCACGCTCAGCTGCGCCGACTGCGAAGCCGGCGAGATCGTAGTCTCCGTCGGAATACATGCCGGGCATTTCGGCGGTCTCGCCGCCGATCAGCGCGCAGCCCGCCTCGACGCAGCCGGCGGCGATGCCCTTGACGATCGCCGCACCCTGGTCCGGGTCGAGTTTTCCGGTGGCGAAATAATCGAGGAACAGCAGCGGTTCGGCGCCCTGTACGACGAGGTCGTTGACGCACATCGCGACGAGGTCGATGCCGACCGTATCGTGGAAATCGGCATCGATGGCGATCTTCAGCTTGGTGCCGACACCGTCATTGGCCGCAACCAGGATCGGGTCGGTAAAGCCTGCGGCCTTGAGATCGAACAGCCCGCCGAAGCCGCCGATTTCGCCGTCGGCGCCGGGACGGCGCGTCGAGCGGACGGCCGGCTTGATCTTCTCGACCATCAGGTTGCCCGCGTCGATATCGACACCCGCATCGCTATAGGTGAGACCGTTCTTGCCCGCCTCGCTCATCATCAATCTCCGTCACGACCCAAAGGGAACTATGAACTGCCGCCAATTGCATGCCACGCCCGGATATGCAAGCGTTCCGGCGGGTTTTGAAGGCATTTCGCCGGGGCGTCGCCGTCGCTCCGCGAAGCATTGCCATCGACTTGACCTTATCGGCGATGCCCCTCATATGCCCTTGTCGACGACACGCCGCCAACTGAAGGAACCGACATGCCTCATCACGTCAGTGGCGCAAGCCTGAAGCGTCACATCCTTTTCTGGATGGGTATCCTGCTCGGCTTCATCCTGTTTCTTTGGTTCTTCAGCTCCATCCTCCTGCCTTTCGTCGCGGGCATGGCGCTCGCCTACTTTCTCGATCCGGTGGCGGACTGGCTGGAGCGACGCGGTTTGAGCCGGACGATGGCGACGGTCGTCATCCTCGTCTGCTTCGTCACCATATTCGCGCTCGCGCTGATGCTCGTGATCCCGATCATCATCAGCCAGTTCACGCAGTTCGCAGCCGCGCTCCCGGGCTATATCACCGAACTTCAGCAGATCATTTCGAGCCCGCAGACCTCCTTCCTGCCGCCCTGGATCTCGACGCAGATCGAGACCGTGAAGGAGAATTTCTCCCAGGTGCTGAGCCAGGGAGCGGGTTTCGTCGGTTCGCTGCTGGGGCAGATCTGGAACTCGGGCAAGGCGATCGTCGACGTGATGTCGCTTCTCGTGGTCACCCCCGTCGTTGCCTTCTACATCCTGCTCGACTGGGATCGGATGGTCCGCAAGGTCGATAGCTGGATACCGCGAGACCAGGTCCAGGTCGTCCGCCAGATTGCCAGGGAAATGGATCAGTCCGTCGCCGGTTTCATCCGCGGGCAGGGGTCGCTCTGCCTGATCCTCGGTATCTATTATGCCGTCGGCCTGTCGCTGGTGGGGCTGAATTTCGGCCTTCTGATCGGCTTTGTCGCCGGGATGATCTCGTTCATACCCTATATCGGATCGCTGCTCGGCCTGGTGATGGCGATCGGCGTCGCGCTCGTGCAGTTCTGGCCGGATTTTCCCTGGATCCTCGCAGTCGCCGCCGTGTTCTTCTCCGGTCAGTTCATCGAAGGCAATATCCTGCAGCCGAAGCTCGTCGGCCAGAGCGTCGGCCTGCATCCCGTCTGGCTGAGGTTTGCGCTGTTCGCCTTCGGCGCGCTGTTCGGTTTCGTTGGCCTGCTCATCGCTGTGCCGGCGGCGGCCGTCGTCGGCGTGCTTGTCCGCTTCGCCCTGTCGCGGTATCTTGACAGCGATATCTACTATGGACGATCCGTCGATCTTCCCTGGGAGGATACCGTGCCGCCGGCCATCCACCCGGCAGGCGAGGTTCAGCAGATCGAAGCGCCGAAAGGCACCCCGTAATCACATGATCGAGACGAATGACCGCCCGCGACGCAAGGGCGAGCAACTGCCGCTGCAATTCACCCACGACGCCGCCCGCGGGCGCGACGACCTTCTCGTTTCCGAACGCCTCGCGGCTGCCGTGGCCGTCGTTGACGAATGGCCGAACTGGCCGTCGCCCGTCATCGTTCTGGCGGGCCCGGTCGGTTCGGGCAAGTCGCATCTCGCCCATATCTGGCGCGAGCGGGCCGGGGCATCGGAAATCCACCCGCTCTCCGGATCGGGTGCATCCGAGATCGCAGCCTCCGGCCCCGTCCTTTTCGAGGATGCCGATCGCCGGGGCTTCGACGAGACGGAGCTCTTTCATGTGATCAACAGCGTCAGGCAGAACGGCCGCAGCCTGCTGATGACATCGCGTCTATGGCCGACATCCTGGCCCGTCGCCCTGCCGGATCTGAAGTCGCGCCTGAAGGCGGCCACCGTGGTCGAGATCGGCGAACCGGATGAGGAGTTGCTCGCCCAGGTGATCACCAAACTGTTTGCCGACCGCCAGCTTAATATAGATGACAAACTGGTCGGCTACATCGTCAACCGGATGGAGCGGTCGCTCGGCGCAGCTCAGTCGATCGTCGAACAGCTCGACAGCCTGGCGCTTGCGCGGGGCAGTCGCATCAGCCGCAGCCTGGCGGCGGAAGTGCTGGAAGGCCTCGGTCAATCGGACGCCGGCGATTGACTGTCACAGTTCCGTCGTCAAAACATTATACGGCCGCAGGCCATTAGCAGATGAGGGACGGAGCCATGGATCAGATCGCCGAAACGCAGGAAAGCAGGGAAGTCGAGGCGCATCCGAGCTTCGAGGAACTGCTCTCCAGCCCCGAACGCTTCATCAACCGCGAATTCTCCTGGCTGCAGTTCAATCGCCGCGTTCTCGAAGAGACCCTCAATACCGCCCATCCGCTGCTGGAGCGCGTGAGGTTCCTGTCGATTTCCGCCGCCAACCTCGACGAATTCTTCATGGTGCGCGTCGCCGGGCTCGAAGGTCAGGTTCGCCAGAACATCGTCGTGCGCAGCCCCGATGGCAAGACACCAGCCGAGCAGCTGGATTCGATCCTCCAGGAAATCGACAACCTGCAGATGGAGCAGCAGGCTTCGCTTGCCGTGCTGCAGCAGTATCTGGCGCAGGAGGACATCCTCATCGTCCGTCCCGGTGCGCTTTCGGCAGAGGATCGTGCCTGGCTCGCCACGGATTTCGAGGAGGATCTCTTCCCCGTCCTGACGCCGCTGGCGATCGACCCGGCGCATCCGTTCCCCTTCATCCCGAATCTCGGCTTCACCATGGGCCTGCAGCTGCACAGCCTGCACGGCAAGGAGCCGATGACCGGTCTGCTGCGCCTGCCGCCGACCCTCGACCGCTTCATCCGCCTGCCCGACGAAGGCGCGACGATCCGCTACATCACGCTCGAGGATGTGGTCGGCATGTTCACCGACCGCCTGTTCCCCGGTTACGAAGTGAAGGGCGCCGGTACCTTCCGCATCATCCGCGACAGCGATATCGAAGTCGAGGAAGAGGCCGAAGATCTGGTGCGTTTCTTCGAAACGGCACTGAAACGGCGCCGCCGCGGCAAGGTCATCCGTATCGAGACCGACTCGGAGATGCCGGCCGAACTGCGCCAGTTCGTCGTTCAGGAACTCGGCGTGCCGGAGAACCGCGTCGCCGTCCTTCCGGGCCTGCTCGCCCTGAATACGATGTCGGAAATCACCAAGGCGCCGCGCGACGACCTCCGCTTCGAGCCCTATAACGCCCGATTTCCCGAGCGCGTTCGCGAGCACGCTGGCGACTGCCTTGCAGCCATCCGCGAAAAGGACATGGTGGTCCACCATCCTTACGAATCTTTCGACGTGGTCGTGCAGTTCCTTCTGCAGGCGGCGCGCGACCCCGACGTGCTCGCCATCAAGCAGACCCTCTACAGAACCTCGAACGACAGCCCGATCGTCCGCGCCCTGATCGACGCCGCCGAAATGGGCAAGTCGGTCACCGCGCTGGTCGAACTCAAGGCGCGTTTCGACGAAGAGGCGAACATTCGCTGGGCACGCGACCTCGAGCGTGCCGGCGTCCAGGTCGTCTTCGGGTTCATCGAGTTGAAGACCCACGCGAAGATGTCCATGGTCGTCCGCCGCGAGGACGGAAAGCTGCGGACCTACTGCCATCTGGGGACCGGCAACTATCATCCGATCACGGCGAAGATCTACACCGACCTGTCCTTCTTCACCTGCAATCCGAAGATCGCCCATGACATGGCGAACATCTTCAACTTCATCACCGGTTACGGCGAGCCGAAGGAGAGCATGAAGCTTGCCGTCTCGCCCTATACGCTGCGTCCTCGCATCCTCAAGCATATCGAGGAGGAGATCGTCCACGCGCAGAACGGCATGCCGGCGGCGATCTGGATGAAGATGAATTCCCTCGTCGATCCGGAGATCATCGACGCGCTCTACCGCGCAAGCCGCGCCGGCGTCGACGTGGATCTCGTCATCCGCGGCATCTGCTGCCTGCGTCCGCAGGTGCCGGGCCTGTCCGACAATATCCGCGTCAAATCGATCGTCGGCCGGTTCCTCGAGCACAGCCGGATCTTCTGCTTCGGCAACGGATATGGCCTGCCGTCGGACAAGGCGCTCGTTTATATCGGCTCCGCCGACATGATGCCGCGCAACCTGGATCGCCGCGTCGAGACGCTCGTGCCCCTGCTCAACCCAACTGTGCACGAGCAGGTTCTATCCCAGATTATGCTCGGCAATCTGATTGACAACCAGCAGAGCTACGAGATACTGCCCGACGGGACGTCACGGCGCATGGAGGTGCGGCAGGGTGAGGAACCTTTCAACGCCCAGCACTATTTCATGACAAATCCGAGCCTTTCCGGGCGCGGGGAAGCCTTGAAGTCGAGTGCACCGAAACTGATCGCCGGTCTCGTGTCCGGCCGTAAGAAATAGGCAGTATGGTAAGATCTGAAGCTCAGGGGCGGCTTCCGGGCATCGCCCCTGTTTCCGTTATCGATATTGGGTCGAACTCGGTTCGCGTCGTTATCTATGAAGGTCTCTCCAGAGCACCGACCATTCTCTTCAACGAGAAGGTGCTGTGCGGGCTTGGCAAGGGCCTCGGTCTGAACGGCCGGATGGATGACGAAGGCGTGGAGCGGGCGCTCCAGGCGCTGCGGCGCTTCAAGGCCCTGTCCGATCAGGCACAGGCGACGGATGTCTACGTGCTTGCGACGGCTGCTGCACGGGAAGCCAGCAACGGTCCCGATTTCATTGCCAAGGCAGAGGAAATTCTCGGGCAGGAGATTCAGGTCCTGTCCGGCGAGCAGGAAGCCCATTATTCCGCCCTCGGCGTGATCAGCGGTTTCCACGACGTGGACGGTATCGCCGGTGATCTCGGTGGCGGATCGCTCGAACTGATCGACATCCGCGGACACGAATTCGGTCGCGGCATCACCTTGCCGCTCGGCGGCCTGAGACTGTCCGAATCCTCCGGCAATTCGCTGGCCAAGGCGCGCACCTTTGCCCGCAAGCAGGTCAATACGGCGCGTTTCCTCGAAAAGGGAGAGGGCCGGACGTTCTATGCCGTGGGCGGCACCTGGCGAAACATCGCCAAGCTGCATATGGAAATCACCAATTATCCGCTGCACATGATGCAGGGTTACGAACTGCCGCTCGCGGAGATCCAGAAGTTCCTCGAGGAGGTGATCGCCGCGAAGGATTCCAAGGATGGCGCCTGGCAGGCGGTTTCCAAGAGCCGCCGTGCGCTGCTTCCCTATGGCGCGATCGCCATGCAGGAAGTCCTCAGCGTCATGAAGCCGGCAAAGGTGACCTTTTCCGCGCAGGGCGTGCGCGAGGGCTATCTCTATTCGCTGATGCCGGAGGACGAGCAGCAGTCCGACCCGCTTCTGGTCGCAGCCGACCAACTGGCCATCCTGCGTGCCCGTTCGCCTGAACATGCCCGCGAACTTGCGGACTGGACCGGACGCATGGTGCCTTTCTTCGGCATTACCGAGACCGAAGAGGAGAGCCGTTACCGGCAGGCCGCATGTCTCGTTGCCGATATCAGCTGGCGCGCCCATCCGGATTATCGCGGAGCCCAGGCGCTGAACGTAATCGCCCACTCCTCCTTCGTCGGCATCACCCATCCCGGCCGCGCCTATCTGGCGCTCGCCAATTATTATCGCTTCGAGGGCCTTGCCGACAACGGTGCGACGGATCCGCTCGCCAAGATCTCGACCCAGCGCCTGCTCGATCTCGCCAAGCTGCTCGGTGGGCTTCTGCGTGTCGTCTACCTGTTTTCGGCATCCATGCCCGGCATCGTCCACCACCTGACCTTCAGGCAGTCGATGGCGTCGGACCTGGATCTCGAATTCGTCGTGCCGCACGCCTATCGCGATTTTGCGGGCGAAAGGCTGGATGGACGGCTGCAGCAGCTCGCCAAGCTTACCGGTAAACGACTGGCCTTCAAATTCGAGTAGAATGAAGGTCTGGCCGCTTCGCAAAGCGGCCAGACCTTCATCGACTTCGGCTGTTCCGATTTCAGATCGGCAACGGGGCCTCGCGGTTGACGAGCCCTTCCATGCGCAATTCGCTCCAGAAATCAGCCGGGATCGTTTCTTTCATCGCTGCGCCGTCTTCGGCGATGCGTGACGGCTGGCTGGCACCCGGGATGACGGCAGCGACCGCCGGATTGGCGAGCGGGAACTGCAGTCCTGCCGCTTTCATGCTGATCCCATATCGATCTGCGATCGCCTTGATCCGGGCGACCTTGTCCCTGATCGCCGGCGTCATCGGCGCGTATTCGAAATTCGGGCCGCCGACGAGGGCGCCGGAACTGTACGGGCCGCCGACGACGATACCGAGGCCCCGTTCAGCAACCATCGGCATCACCCGTTGCAGGGCCCGGTCATGATCGAGCAGCGTGTAGCGGCCGGCAAGCAGGAAGGCGTCCGGGCGCGGTTCGTCGAGTTCGAGGATCAGCTCGATCGGTTCGACGCGGTTGACGCCGAGGCCCCAGGCCTTGACGACGCCTTCGTCACGCAGCCTGTCCAGCGCCCGGAACGCGCCGCCGCGCGCCTCCTCGAATTTCTCCAGCCATTGGTCGCCCCAGAAATCCCGTGCCAGGTCGTGAACGAAGGCGATCTCGATATGATCTGTCTTCAATCGCTCGAGGCTGCCTTCGATCGAACGGAGCGTCGCGTCGGCCGTGTAGTCGTTGACGATCTTGTTCGGCCGTCCGTATTTGAAGACGTCGCCTTTCTCGCCGAGATCACGGGCGCTGATATCCTCGATTTCGTCGAGGATGACGCGGCCGACCTTTGTCGAGATGACATATTCGGCGCGCGGCTTGCCGGCGAGTGCCTCGCCCATGCGGATTTCCGCCAGTCCCGCGCCGTAAAGCGGAGCGTTGTCGTAATAGCGGATGCCGTCTGTCCAGGCGGCTTCCACCGTGGCGAGAGCCTCATCCTCGGGAATATCGCGGAACATGTTGCCGAGCGGTGCGGCGCCGAAACCAAGCCGGCTTGGAAGAATATCCTTTAGTATCATTGTCCTGTCCTTCGTGCTGCAGGTTGGGCGTTAACCGAGATCTGCGGGTTCGAGCACATGCGCTGTGCGCTCTGCGAGGTCGTTGACCCTCGCAGCGTAGTCCTTGAAATGCGGGGTATCGCGATGGGCCGCCACGGCTTCGGCATCGGCATAGAGTTCGTCGAGCACGAACCGATCGGGATTGCCGGCATCGCGCCAGATATCCCATCGAAGATTGCCGGGTTCCGCCCGGCAGGCCGCCGCCATGCCCGAGAGCAGGGCTTGCAGTTCATCCGTCCTGCCCGGTCGGGCGACGAGGATCGCGACGATCTTGGCGCTGGGCATCCGGGCGCGATGGATATTGTCGGTCAAGCTGTTCTCCTCCTGCCAGGGGAAACCGGGAAGCTTGGCCCCCGGTCCCTATTCGCCCTTCATGCGGCGAGCTTGCGATCGAGCGCCTCGATCAGCGCGACGGCGATCGGATGATCCGACCGCGGGTTCTGGCCCGTGATCAGTTCTCGATCGACGACGACATTGGGTTCGAAGTCCACCGCTGTCTTGCTCACCTCTGCGCCTGCCGCGGTCAGGGCCTCGATCATATTGAAATAGAGCTTGGCGTGCAGGATGTAGTCCTCGACGACCTTTTCTTCGGTGTCGGAGAAGACGGTCGTACGGTAGCCGGCATATTGCCAGCCATTTGCCCATTCGCGCGCCTTTGCGGAAGTGCCGGCAATCAGTGCCGAGCGGAATTCGCGGGCATGCGGCATGGCTGAAACGATCGCCATCGGGCCGTGGCACAACAGCGCCGTCGGTTTTGCTGCGTCGTGGAAATGGCGCAGGATTTCGCCCATGTCGGGATCGACCATCAGGTCGACGACCGGCGCCTGACCTCCGGGTACGAAGACGCCGGCATAACGATCAAGGCCGCCGTCGATCGCCTGGCGCAAGGTCAGGATTTCGTTCATCGACGGATCGTCTGCCCAGAAGGCCTTGGCTCTGTCATAGGCGGCCTGGTCGCCACCGAAGTGATCGGCGCTCTCCGAAGCGGCGTCGATATGCGGCTTGCCGCCCTTCGGCGTGGCGAGGACCACGTCGTAGCCGGCTGCAATCAGCGCCATGGCCGGCACGACCGTTTCATTGAGATACTGACCGGTCGCTCCGAACCGGCCACCCTGAATTTCGATTTCGGTCGCATTGGAACCGACCAGAAGAACCGTACCCTTGCTCATCGTCATCTCCTTTGGGTTGGATGCTGTCCGCTTTGGACAGCCTGACGATGCGCCTGCTCGACACATTTCGGAAATTTATTTAGTTTATTCCAGATATTCATATGATGTATGATTTGGAAGGCGTTGTATCAGAATGCGGTATGACCTCAATCTCTTGCCGGTCTTCCTCGCGCTCATGGAGGAACGCAACGTCACCCGCGCCGCCGAGCGGCTCGGCATTACCCAGCCGGCGCTGTCCAACACGCTGAACCGGCTTCGCGAGACGATGCGCGATCCACTATTCATTCGCGAGCGGTACGGAATGAAGCCCACCCAGCTCGCCGAGGAAATCGCACCGGTGATCGCCGATGCGCTGGCAAGACTGGATGGAGTGATCCTCGGCCAGCAGGGTTTCGATCCGGCCAGCGCCGAGCGTTTGTTCACCATCGCTCCGAACGACTATGTCGAATTTGTTCTGGTTCCCGTCATCGTCGAAAGGTTGCGGCGGATGGCTCCGGGCATCCGGCTTCGACTGACGCCCTTCGGCAGTGATCTGGCCGAGACGGGTATCACGTCCGGCACGACCGCGATGGCGCTCGGCCGCATGGTCGACCCGCCGGACAATGTCGTCGTCCAGCATGTGATGGACGACGGGCTTGCCTGCGTCGTAAGGGCGGATCATCCGGAGATCGGTGAAAGCATCACGCGCGACCAGTATGAACGGCTGAAGCATGTGAACATGCTGCCGCCCGGCCGGTTGCGCGCCGGGCTCTTCCAGTCGCTCGAGCGCCAGGGGCTGAAGCGGGATGTCGCGGTGTCCGTCACCCACTTCCTGTCGATTCCCGAACTTGTCGCGGTGACGGATTACTGCACGACGCTGCCCACCCTCATCTGCCGGCGCATTGCCCGCGACACGCGGCTGAAGGTGCTTGCCGCACCCGTGGACCTCGGTAGCTTTCCGGTGCAGATGGCCTGGCATGTACGCTATCGCAACGACCCTGCCCATCGCTGGCTGCGATCGCTGATCGTCGACGTGGCGAAGGAGATTTCGCAATCCGCCCAGCCCATCCCGTCGGAGCCTTTATAGCCGTCACGCGACGGCTCCATGCAGAACCGCCGCCCCATCCGGGCAGGATAGGGAGGGCAGTAGGCTGCCTTCCCTCGTTTCGGGACTATTCTGCAATATCGGGTTCGACGAGCCTCGCCAGATTCCGGAGGCATTCCTGCCAGCCGAGATAGCAGGCTTCGGCAGGGATGAGGTCGGGGACGCCGGACTGGGTAATGTCGAGTTCCGTGCCGACGGAGACTTTCTTCAGAAGCACCATGGTCTCCATTTCTCCGGGCAGGTTGGGGTCGTCGAACCTGTCCGTGTATCTGATGCGCTCGCCGGCGACGAGTTCCAGAAATTCGCCTCCGAAGGAATGGCTGTTACCCGTCGTGAAGTTTCGGAACGACATCCGGAATGTGCCGCCGACCGATGCCTCCATATGGTGCACCGTGCAGGTAAAGCCGTTCGGCGGAAACCATTTGGTCAGCGCGTCCGCTTCGACGAAGGCGCGGTAGACCTTTACCGGGCTGGTAGTAAGAACGCGATGCAGTCTGATCGTGCTTGGCATGGTCGTGATCCTCCTGGATGGCTAATGGATATGGCCCAAGGACGAACGAGCTCCGCACATTCCGACAGTGTCGCGGCGGTCCACGCAGTTATTTCGTCACCGCGCCCGCTTTTGTCCGTCCGCTCCAATATGGACGGCCCTTGTCCGGTAGATGTTTCCGGAAGCAGGTGAATGTTCAAGTCGCCGATGACGAAGGGAGCGAATTGCCGGAATGTCGGGCGCGCCTTTCGGCAGACGGACCGGACACGGCTACTGCCTGGACCAGCCCGCCCATTCGCCGGCCTGGGCAAACGCGGCCTGACGGATATAGGCGAGATCGCTGCCCGTCGCGACGATCTGGTACCCGTCCTCGAACAAAGCCTGCCAGGAACGACCGTCGCGCGGTACCGTCGCGGCCGGTTTGCCGGCGGCGCGGATCGCGGCATATGCCTCCGCGATCAGCGCCTCGACTTCCGGAGCGCCCGTCTGTCCCGGGAGGCCGATACTGCCGGAAAGATCGGAAGGGCCGATAAAGACGACATCGACGCCGGGGACGGACGAGATGGCGCTCGCATTCTTCACGGCTTCTGCCGTCTCGATCTGGGGGATGATCAGCATCTGTTCGTGAGCCCGATCGACATAGTCCGCCACCATCCCGTAACGAGAGGCGCGCACGACACCTGCGGCATTTCCTCTTTTCCCCCGCGGTGGATAGAGACAGGCATCGACGATGGACTTCGCCTCTTCAGCGCTATCCACCATGGGAACGAGAATGGATTGCGCGCCGGCATCGACGATACGCTTCAGATAGATCGGATCGCTCGAAGCGACGCGGATGACAGGCGTTGTCCGTGACCCCAGCATTGCCCGCATCATGGCGATCGCACTGTCGAGGTCGCCGACGCCATGTTCCTGATCGATGATGACAAAATCGAGCCCGGCATGAGCGACGATTTCGGCGACCGAGGGAGACGCCGTATGGAGCCACATGCCGAAGCACTTGTCTCCGTGGGCGACCTTCGTCTTCAGCATGTTCTCGATCGGGTTCATGACATTCTCCCTGTCGCCGTTCTTCGCGTCGCCGGACGCGATCGGAAGGATAAGGCCTAGCTTCTTCCCGCTCGGGTGCAAGGGCAATGGCAGCCGCGCCGGTACGTTTGCGACCGTGCGGCGGTACCCAAAACGGACAAGGGCGCCCGGCGAATGCCGGACGCCCTCCGCTTGGCGTTTCGAGCCGATTACTTGGCGGACAGGAATTCGCCGGCTTCGATGAGGCTGAATTCGTTGTTGTCGGCCTTGTCTACGGCGCGGCCGGCCGAGAACGGCAGGTTGTTGTCGTTGCCGATGACGAGATGCGTGGCATCGACCTGATCGACATTCTCGATCGTCACGAACGGCATGTCGTAGACACCGTCCTTCGAGCCGGCCTTCTTCTTGTTGTCGGGATCCTGGATGTTCATGAGGTCGATATAGCCGATCTTGCGAACAGCCTTGCCGACATTGGCGTCGTTGAACTCGATCTTGTAGACGCGCTTCAGTTCCGCCGGAGCGTCGAAGCAATCGGGCTTCGGCTGCTTCGGATCGGCGCAGGCCTTGTCCTTCGTCCCGGCGCCGTTGTCGCGCTCGATGACGAGGGCGGTCGTTTCGTCCAGCATGTTGAAATCGCCGATCGCAACGCCCTTTTCCGCAAGCGGATAAAGCCAGCTGCGGCCGGTCCAGCTCTTCGAGGCGATATCGAACTCGATGACTCGCAGCGCGGTGCGGCCGTCTGCCTGTTCGACCTTGCCGTCCTCGAGATAGAGCGGGCCTTCCAGGAGGCCGTAGAGCCTGTTGCCGTCCTTCGACATGGCAAGGCCTTCATAGCCGCCGGAGCGCTTCAGGTTGAAGACCGGCATCTTGGCGGTCGGGTTGGCCGGAACGGCGAGCGTCGGATTGTCCGGCGAGGTCACCGGCTTGCCGTCCACCGTCGTCGCGATGACGTCGGTGAGCTGGCCGAGCGCATCGACCTTGATGAGATAGGGGCCGAATTCTTCACCCAGCCAGAAACCGTCGGCGACCGGCTGGATCGATTCGATGTCGAAATCGGAGCCTGTCAG
>JBQGDG010000173.1:0-3372 GCA_052038935.1 Neorhizobium sp.
TACGAAAAACAGCTGGAGGCGTTGCAGATCGAGCTGGTCAAGCTGCAGTTCTGGCTGCAGGCGACAGGCAAGCGGCTGATGGCGCTGTTCGAGGGGCGAGACGCGGCCGGCAAGGGCGGCACGATCTTCTCCATGCGATCGTATCTCAACCCACGTTCCGCCCATGTGGTTGCGCTGGCGAAGCCGACCGACCGGGAAATCGGGCAATGGTACTTCCAGCGCTATGTTACACAATTCCCGGGCGCCGGTGAAATCGTCCTTTTCGATCGCTCCTGGTACAACCGGGCCGTGGTGGAGCCGGTCATGGGCTTCTGCACGCCGGCGCAATACGACGATTTCATGAGGGCGACGCCGCGCTTCGAGAAGCTCATCGTCGAGGACGGCATCCATTTCTTCAAGTTCTGGCTGGACATCGGCCAGGAAATGCAGCTGAAGCGCTTCCACGACCGCCGGCACGACCTTCTGAAGATCTGGAAGCTTTCCCCGATGGACATAGCCGCACTGAGCAAGTGGGACCAGTACACGGACAAGCGCGACCGGATGCTGGAAGCCACCCATACCAAGGATGCGCCCTGGGCCATCCTGCGCGCGAACGACAAGCGGCGCTCGCGCCTCGCTGCCATCCGCCATATCCTTCTGTCGCTCGACTACGAAGGCAAGGACAAGTCGGCGATCGGCGAGATCGACGACAAGATCCTGGGTTTCGGCCCGAAATTCCTGAAATAACCGCACGCCTTGCGGCGCTTCCGGGTCACTGTCCCGGCAGCGCCCTGACGGAATAGATAAAGACCGGCTGCGAGCCGCCGCCGACTCCGCTGTTGACGATCAGCCGTCCCGGGGCATTGGGCACGAGCGTGCCCTCGAAGCTCACCTTGAAGAGGGCGTCCAGCTTTTCCTGGGTGGCCGTGAACCGATGGCGCGAACACGCGCCGAGGCTGCCGAAATCGCAGCGGATCGAAAGCTGCGACGGCCGGTTGACGGCCGACTGGATGGTGACCGCGAGCGTCGAGCTTTTGCCGGCCAGTTCGCGCAGGATGTCCACCGGCACCTCGATCGCGACATCGCCGGCCGCTCCCGGGCTTGCGGAGTCAACCTTGAGCGCCTGACCTTCGGAGCCGGTTGCGATCTGCGCCTGCGCCTGGCTTCCGGTCCGGAAGGCTGCGCCCTCCTTCGGTTCGAATATCGGTGACCATTCCTCGGAGAAACCGCCGCGGGACGTCAGCGCCGACGGCCCCTCGCCCGCCGACTGCACGCCGCCCGGCCGGCTCGCCGCGCGCATCGCATCCTCGATGATCGACTGGACGGCGCCGGAACTGTAGAAGATCCAGCCGCCGACGGCGACGACGCCGAGCGTAACCAGCCAGGTGACGAGATGGGAGAGGAACCCGCGCCGGCGGCGCGGCTTGGCCGCCCGGCGCGCCGGCATGTCGAGCTTCCCCGCCTTGACCTTGCTGTTCTTTCCCACGGGAGTGGCGGGGCGAGCAGCGGGTGCTTCGTCGAACGCCGGCCGGGTCGCCGGCCCGTCTATCGAGGGAGCCGCGACCGGGCCGTCGAAGGCCGGATCCGAGCGCGTAACGCCGCCGAGAGCGCCCGCCTCAGGCATCGGCTCGGGAGAAACACGCGCCGCCGGCACCTCGGACGCCACCGGGATCGGACGCGCCACGGGAGCCTCGACGGCCGCGACCGGAGGCGGAATGTCAGCATCCGGATCACGCCGGGCATCCACGCCCGGCTCCGGAGCCCATGACGGCTCCATTCCTGCAACCTGCCCGGCGCCGAGGGACGGTCTCGCCGCCTGCGCCAGCCGGTCGATCTCCTGGCCCTCGATCTCCTGGATCTTTTCCTCGAGCCGCTTGCGCTGCTGCATGATCACCAGATTGTCGGTGACGCCCTGCTTGCGCAGACCTGCATCGAGCGCCTGACGGGCGGACTGATAGATGCGGGCCCGCACCTGGCCGTCATCCCGCTCGGCGCGATCCAACGCGTTTCTGATGGCTGTCTCCAGGCCGCTCACTGCCGGTCCTTCCGGTTTGTTCCTGCTTTAACCTCTCGGTAACGTCTCGCCCGCCGAACTGCAAGAAGGCAACGCCCCTTCTCCCCTGGCAGAACCGCCGGAACATATTGGCGAATCGATGGCCGAAGCGCCGTCCCGGCCGACTTCCCACCGGGATCGGCATCTGCTACACCATCTTACGTAAAGGTAACTCGGGAGATTTCCTGCATGCTGCCCAGCGTCCTCAAGGACACGTTGCGCCTGCCCGTCGTCGCATCGCCGCTTTTCATCATATCCCATCCCGAACTGACTCTCGCCCAGTGCAAGGCGGGCGTCGTCGGCGCATTTCCGTCCCTGAACGCGCGGCCCGAGAGCCAGCTCGACGAATGGCTGGCGCAGATCACCGAGGAACTGGCGGCCCATGACGCGGCGCATCCCGAAAGGCCGGCGGCCCCTTTCGCGGTCAACCAGATCGTCCATACGTCCAACCGCCGTCTCGAACACGATCTTACCATGTGCGTGAAATACAGGGTGCCGATCGTGATCTCCTCGCTCGGCGCGGTGCCGGAGGTCAATGACGCCGTCCATTCCTACGGCGGCATCGTGCTTCACGACGTCATCAACAACCGGCATGCCAGCTCGGCGATCCGCAAGGGCGCCGACGGCCTGATCGCGGTCGCCGCCGGCGCCGGCGGCCATGCCGGCACGCTCTCACCCTTCGCGCTCGTGCAGGAAATCCGCGAATGGTTCGACGGGCCGCTGCTTCTGGCCGGCGCGATCTCGACCGGCGCCGGCATTCTCGCAGCCCAGGCGATGGGGGCCGACATGGCCTATATCGGATCTCCCTTCATCGCCACGCATGAGGCCCGTGCGGCGGAAGGCTACAAACAGATGATCGTCGGATCCTCTGCCGCCGACATCGTCTATTCCAATTATTTCACCGGCATCCATGGCAACTACCTGAAAGGCTCGATCGCGGCGACGGGCATGGATCCCGACGCATTGCCGGTGGCCGATCCGTCGAAGATGGATTTCGACAAGGCGGCCGAGGGACCGAAGGCATGGAAGGAAATCTGGGGCGCCGGCCAAGGCGTCGGCGCGATCAAATCCATCGGTTCGGTCGAGGAACTGGTCGGGCGGCTGGAACGGGAATATGCCAGGGCGCGGCGGGACCTCGCCCCCTGACACCGCGCAACGTCCCTCACAGGAAAAACGAGACTATCGTCAAAACCAGCTTGAAATCGCGAATGGTTGCCTGTATCAGCGCATCACTCGCAGCTTGGCGCCCGTCGCCGCTGCCGGGCCGCTTTAGCTCAGGTGGTAGAGCACATCATTCGTAATGATGGGGTCGCAGGTTCGAGTCCTGCAAGCGGCACCAT
>JBQGDG010000174.1:0-17458 GCA_052038935.1 Neorhizobium sp.
TTCTTGCGGCGGCCGTAGAAGCCCTTGGCTGCCTTGAGGGTCTTGGTGTGCTTGGCGCGGGAAGTGACGCCCCGTTTTACGCGTGCCATGTCATGATCTCCTTATAATGCGGCGCTAAAGGTCTTAAAGACCGTTCGGCAGGTAGCTCTTGATGATCTTCTTGCCATCGGGCTCGGCAAGAACCATCGTTCCGCGTGCATCGCGGATGAACTTGTTGGACCGCTTGATCATGCCGTGGCGCTTGCCAGCGGCGGCTGCCTTTACCTTGCCAGATGCGGTGATCTTGAACCGCTTCTTGGCAGCAGACTTCGTCTTCATCTTGGGCATTTTGCTACTCCGTTTTTGTATCGAAGCCGACTGACGAGGTCAGCTTCAAGCATTTAGAACGGCCACGGCATGCCCTGCCGGACCGTTCGGACGCGCGCTTATAACCGCAGAGGGACAAAAGCGCAATGGGGGAAATCCTGATCGAAAACCGGTACCGAACCGGCAAATCCCGCCCTGCCCGCCGGCGATCGGGCGGAAAGGTGCGGCGCTTATTTCGGCGCCAGCACCATCATCATCTGACGACCTTCGAGCTTCGGTTCGGCTTCGACCTTGGCGATCTCCAGCGTATCTTCCTTGACCTGCAGGAGAAGCTTCATGCCGAGTTCCTGGTGGGCCATCTCGCGGCCGCGGAACTTCAGCGTCACCTTGACCTTGTCGCCTTCCTCGAAGAATCGGTTCATCGCCTTCATCTTCACGTCATAATCATGCGTGTCGATGTTGGGACGCATCTTGATTTCCTTGACTTCGACGATCTTCTGCTTCTTGCGAGCTTCGGCCGCCTTTTTCTGGTTCGCATATTTCAGCTTGCCGAGATCGAGGATCTTGCATACCGGCGGATCATTGTTGGGGGAGATCTCTACCAGATCGAGTCCCGCTTCCTCGGCCATGCGGAGGGCTTGATCGGTCGGCACTGCACCGAGATTTTGGCCTTCGGCATCGATAAGCTGGACCTTGGGAACGCGAATTTCCCGATTGGAGCGCGGCCCCTCCTTGACGGGGGCATCGGCTTTGAATGGTCTGCGAATGGTCGTATTCTCCTAGATAGTTTCGGGCACAGGCAACGACGAAAATCACGCGCGGCCCGGGGCCGAGCGGAATGTCGTGATTGCCGGATGGAAGTCAATAGCATATCCGCGCGAAAAAATCACCTCCTGACAACCGGCTTAAATCTGATTTATAGCTTCATCCTTTTGCAGGAGCAGGCGAATGACACAGGCGACACCCCCTCGGGCCAGAACGATTACCGTCGGCACGGACGCGGAAGCCCGCGAAATCGCTATCCTCGAGCGGACCGCAACAGCGGACGCTTCCGCGCCGGCACTCGTCTGGCTCGGGGGCTACCGCTCGGACATGACCGGGACCAAGGCATTGGCGCTCGACTCACTGGCGGCGACGCACGAGACCGCCTGCATCCGTTTCGACTATTCCGGCCACGGCGCTTCCGGCGGCGCCTTCCGCGACGGCACGATCTCGCGCTGGCTTGAAGAGAGCATTGCGGTCATCGAGGCGACGAAACCGGACAGGGTCGTCCTCGTCGGCTCCTCCATGGGAGGATGGATCGCCTTGCGGCTCTTACAGGAACTGAAATCACGCCCTCAGGCGCCGAAGGTCATCGGCCTTATCCTGATCGCACCTGCGCCGGATTTCACCAGCGAGCTCATCGAGCCGAACCTGACCGACGCCGAGCGGCGGTCTCTCGAGGAGCGCGGCTATTTTGAGGAACATTCGCAATACGGCCCCGAGCCGAACATCTATACCCGCGCCCTCATCGAGGACGGGAAACGCAACAGCGTGCTCACCGGCATGATCGAGACCGGATGTCCCGTCCACATCCTGCAGGGGATGGCGGATCCCGACGTGCCCTACAGGCACGCCCTGAAGCTCGTCGAATTCCTGCCGGCCGACGATGTCGTTCTGACGCTGATCAGGGACGGTGATCACCGGCTTTCGCGGCCCCAGGACATCGAGAAATTGGAAGCAGCGGTGACCGGCCTAATTTTCAATGATCAAAAATTGGGCTGAGACCCAAATGCCGCAGTCTTAACCATATTCGTAAAGACATCCAGATTAACAAAAGCTGAACAATTGACTTCCCGCCCCTTCGCCTTTTAACTTTTTGTTAGGACTTAAAGGGACGGGTAGATGAAAATAGCCTTGAAGGCACGGCTTATTGCCGTGATCCTCACTGGTGTGCTTGCACCTGTTAGTGCCGCAATACCGGCTCCCCAGCCGGCCATGTCGATGGTTACCGGCGCCGTGACTTCACAGCCCATAGGCCATTACGAATTCTGTCAGCGCCAGCCGGCGGAGTGCGACGTCAAGAGCCGTTCGGCACCGGCAGCCCGTCTGGACGCCAAGGCATGGGATGCCGTTCGTGCCGTCAATCAGGCCGTCAACGCCCGCTACATCGCCAAGACCGATATGGATGCCTACGGCAGGGAAGAGTTCTGGACCTACCCGACCGTATTTGCCGATTGCGAAGACTTCGCGCTGCAGAAGCGCAAGGAACTGGCCGAGCTCGGCTTCGCTCTCTCCGATCTTCTCATCACCGTCGTACGCAAGCCGGATGGCGAAGGCCATGCGGTGCTGACGCTGCGCACCACCGATGGCGACTTCGTTCTCGACAACCTCGATGACGAGGTACTTGCCTGGTACGAGACGCCATACACCTTCCTCAAGCGCCAGGCGACTTTCAATACAGGTCGCTGGGTGACGATCGAAAACGGCCGCGACCTTCTGGTCGGTGCGCTTCGCTGACGGCAATCCGCCCCGTGGATTACGGACCCGCTCTGCTTGCAGGAGCGTGTCCTTCCTTCTACTGTTTCGGGAGTCGACCGGCCTTTCACCGGTCTGACGCAAGCTCTCGACAACCGGAATACCATGGCGCGTGACGATCGGATTACAGGTTTGATACGCCCCAAGGCTACCGCGCGGCCCTCGCTTCCCCTATGGCTGGCCGGCGTGCTGATCGCGGCAATTCTCAGCGTCGGCGCGCTCATCATCTACGAAAACTACAACAACGCCCTGAAAGACGGCGAGGCGCGTGCCGTCTCCTCCGCCCATGTGGTCGCGGCCCATATGGAATGGATGATGGAGGCGAGCGACCTGGCGCTCCGGCGGATCGAAACGGCGATCGGCGGACGGCCGATCGATTCCTCGGCCGAACTGATCCTGGATCTGGAAAGAGCCGTCGGCGAATTGCCGGCCGGCTTCCAGTATGCGCTTCTCGACCAGGACGGCCAGACACGCTTTTCCAGCGCAGCGGACGATACCCTGCCCAGCCATGCGGAACGGGCCTATTTTCGCCGTCTCAAGCAGGGCGAGACCCTTACCTTCAGTCGGCTGCTCGACAATGAACGGGCGGGAAAACCGGCATTCATCATCGCCCGGCGGATCGGTACCGGCGAGGATTTTCGTGGCGTAGCCAGCATCACGATCCCCAACGACAATCTCGATCGCTTCTGGGCGTCGATGAATCTCGGGCCGAATTCGACCATCTCGGTCATCCGCGACGACGGCTGGCTGGTGGCACGGCGGCCGGCAGCGCTCCAGCCGGTCAATCTCAGCACAACCGAATGGTATCCGTTGACCCGCGAGAAGGCGAGCGGATTTCACCACAATCCGGTTTCCCAGATCGACGGCTTCGCGCGGATCGTGGCGTTCTGGAAGATCCCCGACTGGCCACTGATCGCGCTTGCCGCGATCGAACGCCAGGAGGTCCTGGATCAGTTCTGGAACAATCTCTTTTCCGATGCGATCCTGCTCGTCCCCCTGCTGGCGATCCTGGTCGGCGCCTCGTTCTGGATCTACGTGCTGCTCTATCGTACGGCGACGCGCAACGAAGAGCTCGAACAGGCGGCAGAGCGCAATCGTTTCCTGCTGCGGGAAATACATCATCGGGTTAAGAACAATCTTCAGGCCGTCCTGGCTCTCCTCCGGCTGCAGCAACTGCCGGCTGCGGTGCGCGACGACATGGCGCGGCGCATCGGCGCGATGATCGCCGTGCACGAACAGATCTACAAGACGGACCAGTTCGAGGAAGTGGAGGTCGCTCCCTATACCGCGAAACTGATCGCCGACATCGCATCGGGCTACGACATGCCGGTGGAACTGGACCTCGATCTCGCACCGATCGCCGTCGACCGGGAACAGGCGCTGCCGCTCGGCATGATCATCAACGAGGTCGTATCGAACGCCTTCAAATACGGATTTTCCGGCCGTAGCGAAGGCCGGTTGACCGTTCGCCTCGAGCAGGAGAACGAGGATATCCGGCTGACGATCCGCGACGACGGGCCGGGGGTCGCCGAAGACGCCCGGACGAACGGCATGGGAACGAAACTCATCGCAAGCTTCGTGCGCCAGCTCGGCGGCACGTCCTCCCTGACCAATGACGGCGGCGCCGTGTTCCTGCTTACCGCACCGCTCGCAAGTGCTTCGCGGGATGCCGCCTGAGCCTTCGCCGCCCTACCCGTGGCCGATGACGATGCCGGCCGCCAGCACGAGAGAGCCGCCGAAGACGACCTGGAAGACCGCCCGGAGAAACGGCGTCTCCATATAGCGGTTCTGGATGAAGGCGATCGCCCACAGCTCGAAGAAGACAACGACCGCCGCAACGATCGTTGCCGTCCAGAAATGCGGGATCAGATAGGGCAGCGCATGGCCGAGGCCGCCGATCGCGGTCATTATGCCCGAAGCGAGCCCGCGTTTGACCGGCGATCCGCGGCCGGAAATCTTGCCGTCGTCATGGGCCGCCTCGGTAAAGCCCATCGATATGCCGGCACCGACCGAGGCCGAGAGGCCGATAAGGAAGGTTGACCATGTGTCCTGGGTTGCGAAGGCGGCGGCGAAGATGGGCGCCAGCGTCGATACGGATCCGTCCATCAGCCCGGCCAACCCCGGCTGCACATAGGTGAGGATGAACTGCCGCCGGGCGCCTTGCTCCTCCTCGTTCTTGACCGTCTCGGTCACATGTTTTTCGCTCAGCATCCGGGCCGTGTCGCCATGCCCTTCTTCGGCCAGAGCGAGATCGCCGAGCAGTCTGCGGGTGGAAGCATCCGAAACGCGCTTTGCCGCCTCCCGATAGAAGCGCGCTGCCTGCTGCTCCATCGCTTCCGCTTCGGCTCTGGCCTTTTCCAGCGGCAGGTTTTCGCGCAGCCAGTCCGGCTTGCGCGTATAAAAGCCTTGCACATGTTCGCGGCGGATCAACGGAATGCGTTCGCCGAACCGCGCACGAAACATCTCGATCAGCATATTCTTGTGGGTCTGTTCAACCTCGGCCATGTCCTCGAACACCCTTGCGGATGCGGGATAGCCCGCCCGCAAGCCTTCGGCATAGCCGAGATAGATATGCGCGTCCTCTTCCTCGGATGCGATGGCAAGAGCCAGGATCTCCCTTTCGGACAGGCTGTCGAAGGTCCGGCGGGAGGACGGGAAAAGGCGGCGCAGCATGATCGGCTCCATTTAGAATAATTCTAAACTATGCCTCCCCATGATAAAATTCAAGCTGCTTTGCCGCCTGCGACATTCGGGCGTCATGACGAGCGCTGGAGCCGGCGAGACGCAACTTCCGAAAAGCCTTGCTGCAGTGCAACGTAATATATGAAAGTTTCCACTTGCCGGTGGCGAAACAAAAAGCTTATGAGCGAAATGACGGGCGAAAATCCGAAATCAGAGACCATCGGGGAGGCACTTTCAATGAACCGCAGACATTTCTTCCGCCAGGCAGCGACAGCCGGCGTAGGCGCCGCCGCCGCGACGGCGCTCGCAGCCCCGGCAATCGCCCAGGAAAGCCCGAAGATCACCTGGCGCATGACGTCTTCCTTCACCAAGAATACCGATATCCTCTGGTCGGCCAGCACGGATATCGCCCAGAGCGTGAAGGAGGCCTCGGACGGCGCTTTCACGATCAACACGTTCGCTGCCGGCGAAATCGTGCCGGGTCTTCAGGCCGCCGACGCCGTTTCCAACGGCACGGTCGAAATGGCCCATACCTGCTGCTATTATTACATCGGCAAGGACCCGACTTTCGCGCTCGGCACCGCGGTTCCGTTCGGACTGAACGCGCGCCAGACCAATTCCTGGTTCTCCGTCGGCGGCGGCAACGAGCTTCTCAACGAATTCCTCGCCGGCCACGGGCTCTACGCGCTGCCCGCCGGCAATACCGGTGCCCAGATGGGCGGCTGGTACCGTAAGGAAATCAATACGGTTGCCGACATGAACGGCCTCAAGATGCGCATTGCAGGCCTTGCCGGCCAGGTAATGCAGAAGCTCGGCGTGACACCGCAGCAGATCGCCGGCGGCGACGTCTATGCCGCACTGGAAAAGGGCACGATCGACGCCACCGAATTCGTCGGCCCCTACGACGACCAGAAGCTCGGTTTCGTGAAGGTTGCCAAATACTACTACTATCCTGCATGGTGGGAAGGCGGCCCGGCGGTCCATGCCTTCTTCAACCTCGAGAAGTTCAACGCCCTGCCGACGAACTATCAGCGCATCCTCAAGGATGCCTGCGCCAATGCCAACCAGAACATGCTCGCGCGTTATGACGCCCACAACGCCAAGGCACTCAAGCAGCTCGTGTCGGAAGGTGCTGTGCTGAAGCCGTTCAGCCAGGAAATCCTCGACGCCAGCTACAAGGCCGCCCAGGAAGTCTACGCCGAACTGACGGCCAAGAACGCCGCCTTCAAGAAGATCTACGACAGCCAGCAGGCCTTCAAGAAGGATGGCTATCTGTGGAACCAGATCGCCGAGCACAGCTACGACACGTTCATGATGGTGCAGCAACGCAAGGGCACCCTGTAAGGGGCCAGCCGTTCGGCATGACGAGGAGCCCGGCCCAATGCCGGGCTCTTTCATTTGCAGCCATTTCATCGACGGAAATACAGGAAAACGGCGGTATCCGTCCGGATTTCGGCTTGTTCTCGCCAAACCTATGGGCTTTACACGAGCCGCAGACCACGAGCACGTTTCCAAGCGGGAGGATATCCATGGATCGCAGGCATTTCATCAAGCAGGCCACGACGGCCGGCATCGGCGCGGCGGCCTCGATGGCGATCACCGCTCCCCTGGCCGCACCGGCGATCGCCCAGGAGAACCCGAAGATCACTTGGCGCATGACCTCTTCCTTCCCGAAGAGCCTCGATATCATCTTCGGCGCCGGCCAGGAAATCGCCGAGATCGTCAAGAACGCTACCGACGGCAATTTCAACATCCAGACCTACGCCGCCGGTGAGCTCGTGCCCGGACTGCAGGCCGCCGACGCCGTTTCCAACGGCACGGTCGAAATGGCCCATACCTGCTCCTACTATTATATCGGTCAGGATCCGGCCTTCGCGCTCGGCACCGCCATCCCGTTCGGCCTCAATGCCCGCATGACGAATGCCTGGTTCGCCAATGGCGGCAACGATCTGATCAACGAATTTCTGGCGCCCCGCGGCCTCTATGCGCTGCCGGCCGGAAACAGCGGCACCCAGATGGGCGGCTGGTTCCGCAAGGAGATCGTCACCATCGACGACCTCAAGGGGCTCAAGATGCGTATTGCCGGCCTCGCCGGCCAGGTACTGCAGAAGGTCGGAGTGACGCCGCAACAGATCGCAGGCGGCGACGTCTATGCCGCACTCGAAAAGGGCACGATCGACGCTACCGAGTTCGTCGGCCCTTACGACGACCAGAAGCTCGGCTTCGTCAAGGTTGCCAAATACTATTACTACCCGGCCTGGTGGGAAGGCGGCCCGGCCATGCACGCCTTCTTCAACCTCGAGAAATTCAATTCCCTGCCGAAGAGCTACCAGGAAATTCTCAAGACGGCCTGCGCTTCCGCCAATATGAGCATGCTCGCCAATTACGACGCGCACAATGCCCGGGCGCTGAAGCAACTCGTCGCCGAAGGCGCAGTATTGAAGCCGTTCAGCCGCGAGATCATGGAGACCTGCTACAAGGCCGCGATGGAAACCTACGCGGATCTTTCCGAAAAGAGCCCGGCCTTCAAGAAGATCTATGATCATCAGCAGACGTTCAAGAAAGATGCCTATCTCTGGGCGCAGGTGGCGGAATACAGCTACGACACGTTCATGATGATGCAACAGCGGAACGGCACGCTGTAATCGGCCAACATCGCAAGGCGTTCGAGAGGCCCGGACCATGTCCGGGCCTTGTCGTTTCCGGCTTCGGCACGGACCGCGAAACATTCGGCGCATTGATATTTAACGACGAAACCCTATGTAAGCCTTATCGAATTTCCGCTGCACCAAGACGTTCCTGAGACGTCCGGCACGATCGCCGAGGATGCCGCGGAACATCATTCGCTTCTTCTGTCGCCATCGCCGGCGACAGGTTCGCGAATGGCCCCTGAGGGCCGGACAAACACCGGCCTCATTGTTCTGCCGTGAGGCCGATTGAATGGGAAAGGCGATAATTTGCAGGTTCTTGTCAGAGATAACAACGTCGAACAGGCTATCCGCGTTCTGAAGAAAAAGATGCAGCGCGAAGGTGTTTTTCGCGAGATGAGGGCGCGCAGCGCTTACGAAAAGCCTTCCGAAAGACGCGTGCGCGAAAAGGCCGAGGCCGTGCGCCGATACCGCAAGCTGGCGCGCAAGAAGATGCAGCGCGAAGGCCTGCTACCGGCACCGAAAAAAGCTGCGCGCACGCGCTAGCCCCTTCCCATCATTTCAAAGCTTTCTGGAAGGAAGACACAATGACTGCGATCAAGGAAGATACACCCAATCCGACGAAGCTTTCCGCCCGGGAAAAAGCTGCGGTAACGGATGAGACGGCACGCGCGATCATAGCCGCCGAGGTGTCTTCCCGAGAGGAGAAGACCGAGAGATTGCGGATGCTTCGGCTCCAGCGTGAGGCCGCCGAAGCCGAAGCGCCCCCTGTCAAGCGGAAGAGAGCGGCACCAAAGGACCACTAGCCGGCGAAGGACGGCCGGCCCGAAGCCCTGAAACGGGCTCGATTTCTCGGCCGTTCCACCGTCCCGGTCGCAGCATCAGACAGGCTGCAGCGATTGCCCCTTCGGTTCCGGCAACGGCGGAAAAGCCAGCGCGATCAGGACAGCTGCCAATCCGACCAGGGCCGAACCGAAAAAGAGCCAGCTGTAGTTGGCGAAAGCGTCGAAAGCCCAGCCGCCCGCCAGGGGGCCGAAGGCCATGCCGATGCTCGACAGCATCGAGGCTGCGCCGAGCACCGTACCGAGGATTCTCGCACCGAAATATTCGCGGGCCAGAACCGCATAGAGCGGCATGACGCCGCCATATGTGCCACCGAAGACGATGGCCAGAAGATAGAAATGGGCAAGATCCGTCGCCATCGTATAGGCGGCGATGACCAGCGCCTGGATCAGGAGGCCGGTAATCAATACCGGCTTCACGCCGAGCCGATCGGCCAGCAGGCCATAGACGATACGCCCGCCGAGGCCCGCCGCGCCTTCGACACTGTAGATGGGAACCGCGGCCATCGGAGCGACCCCGCAATACATCGCATAACTGACCATGTGGAAGATCGGACCGGAATGCGCCGCGCAGCAGGCGAAGAAGGTGAAGCCGAGGACCAGGAATTGCGGCGATCGGAAAACCTGTGTCAGGGGTTTACCCGCGCCTTCCTCATGCGGGCCGCTCTCCACTTGCATGTCCGCGGGCGGATTGCGGACCAGAAGCACCGTGGGCAGCAGGATGACCCATGCGCCGATACCGATCGTCAGCATGGCCGCCCGCCAGTCCCCATATTCGGTAATCAGCAGCCGCGCGAGAGGCGAGATCGTCATCGGCGCCATACCCATTCCCGCCGACACGAGTGATACCGCAAGGCTCCGATGGCTGTCGAACCAGCGCATGGTGAGGGAAATCATCGGCGCCATGAAGGCGCTTGCCGACAGCCCAACCAGCCCGCCGTAGATGACCTGAAAGGCCACAAGGCTCTGCGCCCTGCTGGCGAGAACCAGCGACAGGCCGGCAAGTACGGCCCCGATCAGGACCACGATGCGGGTGCCGAACCGGTCGCTCGCCGCCCCCCAGAGGAAGCTGCCGAGCCCCATGACGACGAAGTTGAGCGTCATCGCGCTCGAAATCGCCGCATGCGACCAGCCGGTCTGACGGGCAATCGGCTCCAGAAACACGGCGAGGGAAAACATTACGCCGATCGCCACACATCCCATCAGGCCACCGGCAAAAACGATGACCCAGCGATAACTCCTGCCCATCCTGTCCTCCTCTCCAGCCGAACGCGGATTGGCGAGCGGCCACGGACCGCCGCCAGCATAGTCCAAGGACGATCGGGAAACAGGCCTGCCGACAAAGGCCGAAAATATTTCTTACAGAGCGCAAAAAGAGCCCCGCCGTTGGCGGGGCTCGGAAATCCGTCGACCCGTTTAGGGCCAGGACGTGACGTCAGCTACCGGTATTGGGACGATTGCTTCCGACATTGCTGTTCGTCGATGCCGTCTTCCCGTCGGGGTTCTGGCCATAATAGGTGCCGCCGAGATGGCCGCCGGAACTGGTGTTCTCGACCTGTTTTTCAGCGCGCTTCACGGCCTGTTG
Source organism: Neorhizobium sp. (assembly GCA_052038935.1). Lineage (GTDB taxonomy): Bacteria > Pseudomonadota > Alphaproteobacteria > Rhizobiales > Rhizobiaceae > Neorhizobium. Next base: position 10,581 of record JBQGDG010000174.1, read on the forward strand.
TACGTCACTCTTGCTCATGTCTGTCCTCCAGCGTTTAGGTTGGTGACATGGTTAGAACCCATCCGAGCGGGAACTGTTCCGCAGCGAGAGGCCGCCTTTGCATCCGATCGGAAAGGATTTCCTTGACCCGGTATCATTCCGCGCCTATTTGGAAACAAACATTCCACAATAGGACCTCCCCATGAGCATCGACCTGCAGACGAGTGCGCCCTGCCGCGCTTCCGGGCGGCCGCGCGAATTCGACATCGATACGGCCCTCGATGAGGCGATCGTCGTTTTCAGCGAAAGGGGATATCACGGCACTTCGATTGCCGACCTGCGCGAGGCGATGGGATTGAGCGCAGGAAGCCTGTACAAGGCCTTCAGGGACAAACGCGACATCTTTCTTGCTGCTTTCGACCGCTACAAGAAGGTTCGCAATGCGCTGCTCGACACGGAACTGGCGTCAGCGGTCAGCGGCCGCGATGCCATTCGCCGAGTGCTCACCTATTACGCGGAAGGCGCGCATGGGGAGGCTGGACGCCGCGGCTGCCTCGTTATCGGGACGGCGGTGGAGCTCGCGACATTCGACAACGAGGCCGCGCAACGGGTCGAGCGTTCGATGGATCGTTTCGAGGATCTCTTCGAAACGCTGATCCGGCGCGGCCAGGCCGACGGTTCGATCGCACCGTCGGTGGACCCGCGTGCGACCGCGCGGCTATTCCTCTCCGTATTCCAAGGGCTACGCGTATTGGGCAAAACCGGCCCGGACCGCACCCGCACATTTGCCGTCGTCGACGTCGCCATGACGCTGCTCGACTGAGCCGAACAGACTATTTCAAGGATATCGACATGAACAGCACATCCGCGGCGATCGAGGCGCCGCTCCGGCCCTCGCCATTGAGCGCCAGCCTCACCTTCATCATGGCCGCCGCCTGCGGCCTCATCGTCGCCAATCTCTATTATTCCCAGCCGCTCGCAGGACCGATCGCGGCCGATATCGGCCTGCCTTCGCACCTTACGGGGCTGATCGTCACCCTTACCCAGATCGGCTACGGCATCGGCCTCCTGTTCATCGTGCCGCTCGGCGATCTCATCGAGAGCCGCCGCCTCATCCTCACCATGATGGCGGCAGTGACGATCGCACTGGTGGCCGCCGGCCTGTCGACCTCGGCACTGCCGTTCCTCGTCGCCTCGCTTGCGATCGGTCTCTCCTCGACGGCCGTGCAGATGATCGTCCCCTTCGCCGCAAGCCTCGCCTCCGACGAGAACCGCGGACGCGTGGTCGGCAACGTGATGAGCGGCCTGATGATCGGCATCATGATGGCACGGCCGGTTTCGAGCGTCATCGCCCGCGCCTCCTCCTGGCATCTGGTCTTCTTCATATCCGCCGCGGCGATGGTCATCCTCGCCTTCATTCTGGCCGCCCGTCTGCCGAAGCGGGTTCCGCAGACGAAACTAGGCTATGGCGCCTTTCTCGTTTCGATGGCCAGGCTTTTTGCGAGCCAGCCGCTCCTGCGGCGGCGGTCCTTCTACCAGGCCTGCCTATTCGCAAGCTTCAGCCTGTTCTGGACAGTCACGCCCCTGCTGCTGGCAGGTCCGGCCTTCCAGCTTACGCAAGGCGGTATCGCCCTGTTCGCCCTCGCAGGCGTCGCAGGGGCGGTCGCTTCGCCGATCGCCGGCCGTCTGGCCGATCGCGGGCTCAGCTGGCCGGCAACAGCCGCCGGCATCATCTCCGTCGCCGCCGCCTATACGATCACGCATGTTTTCGCGGAAGGCACGACGGCAGCGCTGGTCGTCCTGACCGCCGCAGCGATACTGCTCGATTTCGGTGTCACCATGAGCCTGGTCACCGGGCAGCGCGCCATCTATTCGCTTGGCGCCGATCTGCGCTCGCGGCTCAACGGCCTCTTCATGGCGAGCGCCTTTGCCGGCGGTGCGGTCGGTTCCGCGGCCGGCGCCTGGGCTTTCGCCGAAGGTGGATGGATGCTGGCGTCGCTCGTCGGTTTCCTGCTGCCCGCCGCCGCCTTCGCCTATTTCATGACGGAAAGGCGCTGAGGCATCAGCCCGCCGGGCGGGCCCATGGTACGGGCCGCCTGCTCACAAAGGAACCGGATCACGTTCGAGACCGTCCTCGAACGTGATCGAGGTCGATCGCCGCTCCATCTTTCGGAATGATCAGCCATCGTGCTCAAACCGAACGAGGCTATCATGCGACTGACCACAATCTCCCTCATCCTGTCTCTTTTGCCCCCTCCCGCAACGCCGCTTGTCTTCGGCCCCCTCCTGGCCGGCATCGCCACATCGTCGGCGCTATCGGCGGATGCGGTTGGTGTCCAGAAAACCAGCGTCGTCTCCCAGGATTACGGCCGGGCGCTCGCCCTGACGATCTGGTATCCGTCGAAAGGCGACGGCGAGAAAACCACCTTCGGAGAAAACCGGATCTTCGAAGGCACGTCCGTCCACCGGAACGCAACGATCCAGGATGGCCGCTTTCCGCTCATCCTCCTATCCCATGGCTCCGGAGGCCGCGTCGAGGGCATGGGCTGGATCGCGGAAAGGCTGGCCGAAGCAGGTTTCATCGTCGCCGGTCCCAATCATCCTGGGACGACGAGCGGCGATTCCACCCCCGCCGCCACCTTGAAAGTCTGGGAACGCACGCAGGATGTTTCGACGATCGTCGCAGCGTTCTCCACCGACCATCGATGGAGCGGCTCGATCGACCCTGCCCGCATCGGCATCCTGGGCTTCTCGCTCGGGGGCACCACGGCGCTGGAACTCGCCGGCGTCCGAACCGATCTCAATGCCTATCGACGCTATTGCGCCGAAAGCCCCGAGGCGATGGATTGCCGCTGGATGCTCGGAAACCGAGGCTATGCGGACGGCGAGCCGGTGTCCGCCCCCTTCGACCTTGCCGATATCGACAAGGAGCGCTTCGAACAGTCGAACCGCGAAGACCGTATCAAGGCGGTGGTGGCGGTCGATCCGGGCCTTGCCAACGCCTTCCAGCCGGAGAGCCTGAAAGCGATCAGGACGCCGACCGCCTTCATCAACCTCGGCAGCCGCGGCCTCATTCCATCCGTCGTGTTGTCCGACGGGATCGCGACGGAGGTTCCCGGCTCGAGCTATGCGCAGGTCGACGATGCGGATCATTTCAGCTTTCTGCCGGTCTGCAAGCCGGGTGCGACAGAGTTTCTGATCTCGGTCGGCGAAGTGGATCCGATCTGCAAGGAGACGGGGCGGCCGCGGAAAGATATCCATGATGAACTTTCCAGCCTGATCACCGATGCCTTTACCCGCATGCTCCGCGATATGGACTGATATACCTTCTGCAGGGCCGGCCTTCCTCTTCGGCCGGCCTTCTCCCCTTATCCGATCCGCTTGTAGAACAGCGTCGTGCCGCACAAGCCGCCCTGAGGCCAGAGCGCATAGTCGGGGATGACACCGACCCATTCCCAGCCGAGGCGCGGGTAGATCGCCTCCGCTTCGCTTCCCGTCGCCGTGTCGAGCACGAGCAGGGTGCGGCCGCGGCGGGCAGCCTCGGCCTCGACGGCTTCCGTCAGCTTGCGCGAAAGGCCGAGCCCGCGCGCCGAACGGTGCACGACGAGCTTCATCAGATCGCCGCGATGGGGTTGGTTCGGTTTGGAGGCCAGCCCGACCTGCACCGAACCGACGATTTTTCCGTCCAGTTCCGCGGCAGCCAGAATGATACCGCCGCCTTCCACCTGATCGGCGATATCCTGCCAGTAGCCGACCGCATCCTGGGGTTCGAAAGGCAGCATGAAACCGAGCGATGCCCCGCCGTTGATGCAATCGGACAGGACATCGGCGAGGTCGGCGACGGCGGCACGAATGTCTTCGGCGTCGAGAATGCGGACGATGGCGGTCACGGGTGATCTGCTCCTTTGATGAGATTGGCGATCGTCGGCATCATCGTCCGCGGTTCAGGACGACCGCGTAACGCGCCGGCCGGTCGGATGGGTTGTGGAATTCGAAGGCGTCGCCGAGATCCATGAACAGGCAGTCGCCGGGCTCGAGCCGATAGGTCGCCTCGGGCAGGACCATGTCCAGCCGCCCTTCGAACAACCATACATGCTGCGTCATGACGCGGCTTTCCTCCCGCGGCGGGAAGCTGACCCGCGCACCGGGCGGGAAATCGACCTCGACGATGTCGACCGCGCTCGGCATGCGCGCGGGCGACACGGAGCGGCGCAGATAACCGGTATGCGGATCACGCCACAGGCGCTGATCCTGTTTGCGCGACAGCGGTGACGCAGGTTGCCCGTCATCCGCGAAGAAAGCCGAAAGCGAGAGACCCAGCGCTTCCGACAGTCTCGCCAGCAGCGCTGCCGTCGGGCTCGCCTCCGCCCTTTCGATGCGCGAGATCATCGCCCGGCTGACACCCGAGCGCTCGGCAAGCCGATCCAAGGTCAGACCAGCCCCTTCCCGCAGCTGTCGCAATCGAGCGCTGATGCTCTCGGCAACATCCTTTTCCTTGATATCCATTATTTGAGATTATGTTTCTTCCATAGTGGAATCAAGCTCTCCTAAACAGCGTCAGAAAATTTCTCACCATGGCGTTTCCGCGATAGCTACCGCCGCGTGCGATGGGATAAGGAACGGCCACGCCGTATCTGCAGAAGGCGCTTCGGAGATTTTGCATGACGGTCCAGCCCCAGGTGAGAGTGTCGCCCTTCTCGATTGCGAGCATCGTCGTTTCCATGACGATCGCCGCGATCGGCAGCGGCATCATGTTCGCCTATGTGCCTTTCATGCTGACCCGCTCGGACGCTCCTTCCACAGCCGGCGCGGCCGTTACGGCGGTCGCCTTCGGCGGGCTCATCGGCTGCGTCGTCGGCGGACCTCTGATCAAGCGCGTCGGCCATGCCAGGCTTTTTGCCTGCTCGATGGCAATGGTCATCATCGCAGCCGTGCTGATCGCCGCCGATCTTCCGCCCTACATCTGGATCCTGGCCCGCGGCATCTACGGCGCGGCCGCCAACGTCAACTTCATCATCGCCCAGAGCTGGCTGAACCACGCCGCTTCGAACGAATGGCGCGGCAAGGCCATGTCGTTCTTCTACATGGCCTATGTCCTGGGGCTCGGCTGCGGGGCCTGGATCTTCGGCCAGATTCCGACAGACGGCAATCTGGCGCCGCTCGCGGTGGTGTTCTTCACCGCGCTCTCCATCCTGCCGATCGGGCTCACGCGCCTGCCGAACCCGCCGGCGCCGGCAAGCGTCAACGTAAACGTCAAAATGGCCTGGAGGATCTCGCCGGTCGGACTTGCCGGCGTGCTCGCCTCCGGTGGCCTCTCCATGGTCGTCCAGGGTTTCGTACCAATCTATGCATCGACCAACGGCGTATCGCAGACCGACGTCGCCCTGCTGATGTTCGTCATGCAGACCGGCCTTCTCTTCGTGCAATATCCGCTCGGCATCCTGTCGGACCGCATGGATCGCCGCTGGGTTCTGTTGATCACCTGCGTGCTGATCGTCTTTGCCGGCTTCGGCGCCTTCTTCTCGTCCTTCTCGCATCTCTATCTGCTGATGGTGGTCTTCCTGATCTTCGGTGGCGCCGTGGAAACCGTCTATTCGGTCGCCAACGCCCATGCCAACGATCGTGCCGATCCGGGCGATTTCGTGCCGTTGTCGTCGACGCTGCTCGTCGCCTGGTCGACGGCCGCCACCATCGTGCCTTTGGCCGTCACCATGCTGACGCCGGTCTTCGGCGACCGGACATTCATCGTCGCCGCGATGATGGTGGCCGTCGCCTATGCGATTTTCGTAGTGCAGCGCCTGAAGGAGCGCGGTCCGGCACCGGAGGAGGAGCGCGAGAGCCACGGAGTGCGGAGCGCCCAGATGCCGAACGCCGCCATCCTGACCGAACCGGGCGCCGCCCTGGCCCAGGCAGAGGCGCAGGCCGACGCCCGAGACGGCTGATCGCCGAGGCGTATCGTCAACAAAGCCTTATCTTTCCGCTTTGCGGCAGCACAACCCGCTGCTATATGCGCGATCCATGAGCACCAGTTCCCGCACGCCCCTCGACCATATCCGCAACTTCTCGATCGTGGCCCATATCGACCACGGCAAGTCGACGCTGGCCGACCGCCTGATCCAGACGACCGGCGGCCTTGCGGAACGCGAGATGTCGGAACAGGTCCTCGACTCGATGGATATCGAGCGGGAGCGCGGCATCACCATCAAGGCCCAGACGGTGCGCCTGCATTACAAGGCGAACAACGGCGAAACCTATGTGCTGAACCTGATCGACACGCCCGGCCACGTGGACTTCGCATACGAAGTATCGCGTTCGCTCTCGGCATGCGAGGGTTCGCTGCTCGTCGTCGATGCTTCCCAGGGCGTCGAAGCCCAGACGCTCGCCAACGTCTATCAGGCCATCGACAACAACCACGAGATCGTCACCGTCCTCAACAAGATCGATCTGCCCGCGGCCGAACCGGACCGGATCAAGGAACAGATCGAGGAGGTGATCGGCATCGACGCTTCCCAGGCTGTCCTGATTTCGGCCAAGACCGGCCTCGGCATTCCCGACGTGCTGGAAGCGATCGTCCACCAGCTGCCGGCGCCCAAGAGCGAACTCGGAGACAAGGGCCCGCTCAAGGCACTGCTGGTCGACAGCTGGTACGACACCTATCTCGGCGTCATGGTTCTGGTGCGCATTCTCGACGGCGTGCTGACCAAGGGCCAGACCATCCGCATGATGGGCACGGACGCGAAATACCAGGTCGAACGCGTCGGCGTGCTGACGCCGAAAATGCTGGCGGTCGACAGCCTCGGCCCGGGCGAGATCGGGTTCTTCACCGGTTCGATCAAGGAAGTGGCCGATACCCGCGTCGGCGACACGATCACCGAGGACAAGAAACCGACGGCTCATGC
>JBQGDG010000175.1:0-3049 GCA_052038935.1 Neorhizobium sp.
GTCGCTCGCGATCTACGAACTGGCCACCAACGCCCTGAAATATGGTGCGCTATCAGCAGAGGGCGGAAGCGTCGTCATCGACTGGAACGTCGATGACGGCAATATCTTCCGCTTCGACTGGCGGGAGAGCGGTGGCCCGACCGTCGCGACGCCCTCGCGAACGGGCTTCGGCTCGCGACTGAACAACCAGATCGTCGCGTCCTATTTCCATGGCAGCGCGGAAACCACCTACCGGCCCGAAGGACTGCACTTCCAGTTGAAGGGTTCGCTTACGGCCGCAACGGAGTAGTCCACCGCCGGCCTCAGGCCCGTGCGATCTCCCGCAACTCGTCGCGATGCCGGATCATTGCGAGAAACCGCCGATAGTCGCGGTCGTACGCCGTCCGGCGGCCAGTATCCGGCAGCCGCTTGCTGCCGCCCGCATCCATGGCCTTCCCGGCGTCGAAAAGCGAGCCGTGCAGACTGCCCGCGACCGCCGCCGTCATCGCCGTGCCCAGCAGCACGGCATCCTGGGTCTGCGGGATCACCACCTTGCAGCCCGTCACGTCGGCATAGAGTTCGATCAGCAGCGGATTGTTCACATGGCCTCCGGTCACGTGCAGCGTCTCGAACCGGTAGCCGAAGTCCGACATGGCATCGAGAATGTGCCGGATGCCGAGCGCGATCGCCACGCAGCCCCGCCAGTAGAGCCGGCAGAGCCCGTCGAAGGACGTGTCCAGCGTCAGCCCGCTGATTACGCCCGTCGCGTGCGGATCGGCAAGCGGCGAGCGGTTACCGTGAAAATCCGGCAGGATGTGTAGGTTGGGTGCGATATCGCCCTCAGTCTCCGCCCTCAGGACGCCGATCCGCTCGATGATGCGGCCGTGCAGGTCGGCCGTCGGCTCGCCACCGGCGGCGTGCATGACGACGATGTGGTCGAGCAGCGCCCCAGCCGCCGACTGTCCGCCCTCCACCAGCCAGTGCCCCGGCAGGATCGCCTCGTAATACGGCCCCCAGACGCTGCGGCCCGCCTTGGCGTCCTTGGCGAAAGCGACGATACAGCTCGACGTGCCGCCGATCAGCGCGACGCTGGTTTCGAGCAGCGGTCCGCCGGTTGCCGCGCCGAGCGCACCGAAGGCGCCGGCATAGGCATCGATAAGGCCGGGCGCGACATGGACCGCCGTGTCGAGGCCGAGTGCCTCCGCCGCCTCGTCCGACAATCGGCCGAGACTTGAGCCGACCGGCGCCGTGTCGTCCGGCAGGCCGGCCCTTTCCAGGAGATCGTCGAGACCCGCGAGCTTCAGATAGTCTTCGCTCCAGCCCGGATTTTCATGTGCGAGGTAGTTCCACTTGGCAGTTACCGTGCAACGCGAGCGTGCCGGCGAACCGGTCGACTTCCAGGTCAGGAAATCTGCGAGGTCGAAGACGAAGGCGGACCTGCTCCAGCTTGCCGGAAGGTTCTGCTTCAGCCACATCAGCTTCGGCATCTCCATCTCGGGAGACAGGGAGCCGCCGGAAAAGTCGAGTACCCTGTGCGCCGTCGCCGACAGCGTCTCGGCCTGACGGATCGCACGGTGATCGAGCCAGACGATCGTGTCATGGCCGGGCTCGCCGGTCGTCGAAACGCTGATCTGCCCGCCATCGGCGTCGCGCATGACGAGCGAGCAGGTTGCGTCAAAGCCGATCGCGGCGACCCGTGCCGCATCCACGCCCGCCTCGGCCAAAGCCGCCTTCACGACGACGCAGGTGGCCTGCCAGATATCCTCGGAATCGTGCTCGGCATGGTTTTCCTTCGGCCGGTACATCCGAATCGGATGTTTGGCCTTGGCCAGCAACCGTCCCTCCCGGTCGAAGACGCCGGCACGCGCACTGCCCGTGCCGATATCGACCGCAACGAGATGATCACGCATCCGTATCCGTTTCCTGTCCCTGTGCCGTTCGCAGCAGCAGCCTCGTCCCCGTTCGTGCGCTCAGGGCGTCCGCTGGGAAACCGCGTCACCGCGACCTCTCATATAGTTTTGCACAAGGTGGAGCAAATCCGGCATGGCGTCAAACACGGCATCCGGCGACAACGCCTCGATCCGCTCGCGATATCCGGGCGCCGAGGTATGCGAGCCGCCGGTGAAGGCGAAGGCGGTCATGCCGGCCCGGTGCGCGGCCTCGATGCCGGCCGGGCTGTCCTCGATGACGATGCAGTCCTTCGGCTCGACGCCCATTTCGCGCGCCGCATGCAGGAAGAGATCGGGTGCCGGCTTTCCGTTCTTCACCATCGAAGCGCTGAAGATATGCGGTTCGAGCCTGGTGAGGAGGCCGGTCAGCGACAGGGAGAGACGGATGCGTTCGAGCTGGCTGGAAGAGGCCACGCAGGTCATCATGCCCAGCCCGTCGAGTGTCTCCGCGATCCCGCCTATCGGCCGCAGGTCGGTCTTGAACAGCGAATAGAGATCGACGCGCAGCCCTTCGAGAAATTCCGGACCCGTGTGGAAACCGTATTCCTCGTCCATGACCTGGGTCATCGTCGCCAGGCTGCGGCCGAGGAACCGCCGGTAGGCTTCCTCCTCGGCCATGTCAATGCCGTGCCGGTTCAGCGCCTCGACGAGTACGCGAACCGAGAGCGGCTCGCTATCGACGAGCACGCCGTCGCAATCGAAGATCACCAATGGTCCGGCCGCATCCGCCACGCGTCACCTCATTCGCTGACCAGCTGGTCGTCGAGATAGAGCTGCAGCGTCTTTGCCGTACCCTCGGCCCACAGCGTTTTCAGCGCATGGGCGAAACGCTTGCGGAAGAGGTCGGATTTCGACACTTCGCCGAAAATCTCGTCGAACACCAGGAAGGCGCTCGGATCGTCCTTGGCCTTCAGGGCCGCTTCCTGCAGCTTCTCGGCGCTCGCATCGTTGAACACGATCTTGCGGCCGCTGTCGGAGGTGCCGGCGAAATAACGGCACCAAAGCGCCGAGACCAGCGACAGGCCGACGATGTCCTCACCCTGCGCCAGCCGGTCGCGGGTCGACGGCAGGATGAACTTCGGCTGGCGGTTGGAACCGTCCTGCGCCAGACGCGGAATGGT
>JBQGDG010000176.1:0-7552 GCA_052038935.1 Neorhizobium sp.
TTGCCGGCACCGAGAAAGCCGGTGACGACGGTGCAGGGAACGCGATCGAATTTTGGGCCGGGGCCGGCATTGACGTTCATGAAGGCATGTCCTCGTGGTGATGGAAGGGCGGAATGCGGGCCGTCATGCCCTTGCCTCGAAGGCAGAGCGGACGGCCGCGAAGGGGAAGGAAGCCGCGCTCGTCATCGGCCAGCATCATGGCGCCGGTGACGATATCGTCGACGTTGTCGAGCGAAAGGTGGCCGAAGACGTAGGACCAGCCGGAGCGATGATTGAAGGCGGCGCTCGGGCTCTTGTCGCAATTGGCGAGACAGGTGACCGGCTTGACGGCGAGCGGTTTGCCTTCCGTCGCCCGGCGAAGGGCCTCGATCAGACCGATGCCGGGCCGGGCCTCGCTGTCGCTCGCCTCGCGGCAATTGGTGCAGACGAAGATCGTGACGTCCGTTTCGGCGTCATTGCCGCCGGTCGCCGTGCCGTTCTCGTCCTTCTGTGCGTCGCTCGTCATCTGGCCGCTTTACCGCCGGGTCTCGAAAATCGGGGTGCGGAGCAGGAAGGCGAACCGTCCTGCGGTGGTGACAGGGCTTCATCCGGAGCACCCCGCCCGGACAAGCTGGATCGATGAACGGCAGGTCTCCTGGCTCACGGGTCGTCGCCATCCGCCTGCCTTCCCGGATTTCCCCAGTGGCTCGTTCGACCGGATGGCTCGCCGCCTACAGTTGCGGGGGCAGCCGCGGCATTGGGTTCCGGCAATCTGGCCGCACCCGCACCGCATTCTCTCTTAGCTCCTGCCGTTGCCGGCAAGGGACCGCTTGGTGGGGATCAAGTAAGCGCTGTCGCAGGGGACTGTCAATGTCGCAAAGGCGATTGCCCGTGCGGCCGAATTGTCTATAGTGGCACTGTCTTTGGTGCCCGCAAGGGTTACACAAGGGAATGCGGTGCGACGTTCCGGCGTCAAACCCGCGGCTGCCCCCGCAACTGTAGGCGGAAAGTCTTTGCCCAGAACGGCCTTGCGGCCGAGACGCCACTGGATCGCTCCGGGAAGGCGGGCAAAAGGCGCTCGATCCGCGAGCCAGGAGACCTGCCAGAGGCAACGGGCAATGTGAACAGCCCTCGGGCGGAGGGCAGAAAGACGAATCCATGGTTACGAATTCCGCTGCGGGCGCAGTCAGCGTACCCGCATCCAGAATAATTCCTCTCGGCATGACGGCCATTCTCGGCCTGTTCATCGTCGGCTTTGTCGGCTTCTCGCATCTCGAGGTCGTGCACAACGCGGCGCATGACACGCGCCATTCGCTGGCCTTTCCCTGCCACTGAGATAGCCGCTCACCGAGAGGATTTTCCAAATGTCGCTGTTTCGTAACATCGTCTTCACGGCGGTGGTCGCCGGGCTTTTGTCCGGACTGCTGATGACCGTGATGCAGAGCTTTTCCACCGTGCCGCTCATCCTGCAGGCGGAAACCTATGAAAATGCCGGCGGCGAGGAGGCCGCGCACAGCCATTCCCATGAGGCGGCTCCCGCCGCGGGCGCTGCGGCACCGGCCGCGGCCGACCACCACCACGACGACGAGGCCTGGGCGCCGGCCGACGGTTTCGAGCGTTTCGTCTATACCGCGGCCGCCAATGTCCTGTCGGCCATCGGCTTCGCCCTCGTCGCCATCGCCATCGCCGAAGCACTCGGCGGTCTGGGCGGCTGGCGGGGCGGCCTGATGTTCGGCATTGCCGGCTTCCTCACCGTCAGCCTCGCACCCGGCCTCGGCCTGCCGCCGGAACTTCCGGGCATGCCGGCAGCGGAACTTGGACCACGCCAGATGTGGTGGATCTCGACCGCGGTCTGCACGGCGCTCGGCCTCGGTCTCCTCGCCTATACCCGTTCGGCGCTTTTGGCCGCACTGGCGATCGTCCTCCTCGTCGCACCGCATCTCGTCGGCGCGCCGCTGCCGCCGACCCATGAAACCGCCGTTCCGATCGACCTGCATGCGCGTTTCGTCAACGCCGTCTACGCGACCAACCTCGTGTTCTGGGCGGTCCTCGGTGCGCTGGCCGGTGTTCTTCGCGAGCGTTTCCGCGCTGGCGAGGACGTATCGGTCGCCTCTTCCGCGGGGCTCGCAGCCCGGTGAAGGAGATCGATGAAAACGTAGAAGAGCGCCACCGCGCCAAGATGGCGAACCGCAAGGCGGTTCAGGATGCGGAAGTTGCGGAGAAGACCCTGGAAAAGGGTCTTCTCATCGTCCATACCGGCCCCGGCAAGGGCAAGTCGACGGCGGCTTTCGGACTGGCGCTGAGGATGCTCGGCAACAATCGCCGCGTCGGTATCGTCCAGTTCATCAAGGGCGCCTGGTCGACCGGCGAACAGCCGGCGCTCGCCGTCTTCGGCGATCGCGTCGTCTGGCATACGATGGGCGAAGGCTTCACCTGGGAGACCCAGGATATCAAACGGGATATCGCCGCGGCCGAAAGGGCCTGGGCCAAGGCGCTCGAAGTGATGGCGGACGAGACGATCGGCCTCGTCATTCTCGACGAGCTCAACATCGCGCTGCGCTACGACTATCTCGATCTGGACAAGGTCGTGGCACAGCTCCAGGCCCGGCGTCCGGACCTGCATGTCGTCGTCACCGGCCGCAATGCCAAGCCGGCGCTCATCGAAGCGGCCGACCTCGTCACCGAGATGACGCTGGTCAAGCACCACTTCAAGGCGGGCGTCAAAGCCCAGGCCGGCATCGAGTTCTGACCCTGTGAGTGCCCGGTCTCTCATGTTCCAGGGAACGGGCTCCGACGTGGGCAAGTCGCTGGTCGTCGCCGGACTTGCCCGCGCCTTTACGTTGCGCGGCCTCAGCGTCATGCCGTTCAAGCCGCAGAACATGTCGAACAATGCCGCCGTCACCGCCGACGGCGGCGAGATCGGCCGGGCGCAGGCGCTGCAGGCGCGGGCGGCCGGCGTGCCGCTCAGTGTCCATATGAACCCGGTTCTGCTCAAACCCCAAAGCGAGGTCGGCGCCCAGGTCGTGGTGCAGGGAAAGGTCGAGGGCAATGCCCGGGCTTCCGAATACCAGGCGCTCAAGCCCAAGCTTCTGTCGCGGGTGCTCGAAAGCTTCGAGATCCTGCGCGCCAAGGCGGATCTCGTTCTGGTCGAAGGCGCCGGCAGCGCATCTGAAATCAACCTGCGCCAGAACGACATCGCCAATATGGGTTTTGCCCGCGCGGCCGACGTGCCGGTCGTGCTGATCGGCGATATCGACCGCGGCGGCGTCATCGCCAGCCTCGCCGGAACGAAGCTCGTCATCGATACGCATGATGCGGCGATGATCCGCGGCTTCATCGTCAACCGTTTCCGCGGCGATCCGGCCCTGTTTGCCGAAGGCATGGACATGATCGGGCGGTTTACCGGCTGGCAGTCGATCGGGCTCCTGCCGCATTTTTCCGATGCGGCCCTGTTGCCGGCGGAAGACGCGCTGGGACTGAACCAGTCCTTTGCCCGCAAATCCGGCGCGAAGATCCGCATCGCGGTACCGATCCTTCCGCATATCTCCAACTTCGACGACCTCGATCCGCTGGAAGCCGAGCCGGATGTCGAGCTCGTCCGCGTCCGGCGCGGCGAAGCCATTCCCGGCGATTGCGATCTAGTGCTTCTGGTCGGCTCGAAGGCGACGATCTCGGATCTCGCTGCGCTGCGGGAAGCGGGATTCGATACGGATATCAAGGCGCACCACCGTCGCGGCGGTCGCGTGCTCGGCCTCTGCGGAGGCTACCAGATGCTCGGCAAAAGCCTGTCCGATCCGGAAGGCACGGAGGGTCCTCCGGGTTCGGTGCCGGGGCTCGGCCTGCTCGATGTCGAGACGGTTCTTTCGGGTGCCAAGCGTCTCGAGGCCGTATCGGGGCAAAGCTCCGACGGCATCTCCTTTTCCGGCTACGAAATGCATATCGGCCGCACGTCGGGAAGCGACTGCGCGCGGCCCTTCGCGACCATCGATGGTCATGCGGAAGGGGCGTCGTCGGCGGACGGGAGGGTTACAGGCACCTATGTCCACGGATTGTTTTCCGACGACCGGCAGCGCTCGGCATGGCTGGCCCGCCTCGGCGGAACGGCGTCAGGCCTCGATTACGAGGCTAATGTCGATGCCATTCTCGATCGCCTCGCCGCGCATATGGAGAAACATCTCGATCTCGACGGGTTGCTCAGACTTGCCAGATGACGAAGGCCAGAAGGCCGAAGAGGCCGATCAGCAGGCCGTGTGCGACGCGGGCAAGTTTCAGCGCGCGGCCGATATCGTCGAAGGTGAGGTTCGCCCGGTTTCCCTCGCCCATGAAGCGGGCCTCTATCGTCTGCCCGCCATAGCTGCGCGGTCCCGCCAGTGCGATGCCGAGCGCGCCGGCCATAGCCGCTTCCGGCCAGCCGGCATTCGGCGAGCGATGATGCTTCGCATCGCGCCGGATCGCCCTGACGGCGCCTTTCGGCGAAGCGCCGCCCACGAAGAAGGCCGCGACGACGAACAGCAGCGCGCTGAGCCGCGAGGCCGGCAGATTGACGAGATCGTCGAACCGCGCCGCCGCCCAGCCGAAGGCCTCGTGGCGCGGCGACCGGTGCCCGATCATGCTGTCGGCGGTATTGGCCGCCTTGTAGGCCGCGCCGCCCGCCAGTCCGCCGATGCCGAGCCAGAAGGCAGGCGCCACCACGCCGTCGGAGAAATTCTCCGCGAGGCTCTCGATCGCCGCGCGGCAGACCGCGGCGTCGTCGAGCTTCGCGGGATCGCGGCCGACGATCATGGATACCGCCTTGCGCCCGGCTTCCAGTCCCCTGTAGCGAAGCGCCTTCGCCACCGCGTCCACATGGGTTTCGAGGCTCTTCTGGGCCGGCAGGCAGGCGGCGGCCAGAAGCAGGAGGATCGGCCCGAAAGGCAGCTGCATCAGCAATGTTTGCAGCGCGAATGCGATGGCAATCACGACGGCGAGCAGAACCGCCAGTGCGAGGATGCCCATGCGCTTGCGATGCGCAAAGCCGTCGCTCTCCCTGTTCCATCGCCTGTCGAGTTCGGATATCAGCCGGCCGATCCAGGTAACGGGATGGCCGATATGTCTGAACAGCCAGTCCGGATAACCGAAGATGCGCTCCACGATCAGGGCGAAAAATGCGAGAAGGAACATTGCTGTGGCAGGCCCTGAAAGTGGGAACGAATTGGGTGGTCCGATCCGGCACGGCGGCAATCTGGCCAGGGCGCGCGCGCTGTTTCCGCGGGCGCCCGAACCGTGGATCGACCTTTCGACCGGCATCAATCCGCATTCCTATCCGCATTCGCCGATCCCCGGCAATGCCCTGACGCGACTGCCGGAGCCGGCTTCGGCGCTCGCGCTGAAAAACATCGCCGCCGGGGCCTGTGGCGCAGCCTCGGCCTCCCATGTCGCCGCCGGGCCGGGCACCCAGATTCTGCTGCCGATCGTCGCCGGTCTCCTCCAAGGAGGAGGCGCCGCCGCCATATTGTCACCGACCTATGCGGAACATGCCCGCGCCGCCGGCCTTGCCGGATTTGCGGTCACGGAGACCGACAGGCTCGACCGGCTCGCCGAAGGCAGGCTTGCCGTCGTCGTCAATCCCAACAACCCGACCGGACGGGTCGTGTCGAAAGGCGATCTCCGGACGCTGGCGGCGACGATGCGGGCGAAAGGCGGTCTGCTGGTCGTGGACGAGGCTTTCATCGATGTCTCGGATGCCGAAAGCGTTGCCGATGCGGTGGGGGATGGCGGACTGGTCGTGCTGCGTTCCTTCGGGAAATTCTTCGGCATGGCGGGGCTCAGGCTCGGTTTTGCCATCGCGCAGCCGGATATCGTCCGCAAAATCGAGGAGAGGCTCGGCCCCTGGGCCGTCTCGGGACCGGCGCTGCATGTGGCATGCGAAGCGCTCGCCGACCTTTCCTGGCAGCACGGGATGCGGCAGCGGCTGAAGACGGATGCCGATCGGCTCGATGGGCTTCTCGCCGGCGCCGGGATTTCCGTTTCCGGCGGCACATCGCTGTTCCGGTTCATCCGTGATCCCCGCGCGCAGTCGCTCTATCGCCATCTCGGGGAAAGAGGCATCATGACGCGGCAGTTCGAGGAACGGCCGGATGATCTGAGAATCGGCCTTCCGGAAGATGATGGATGGGCGAGGCTCGGGGACGCGTTGAAAACGATCTGACCGGCCGCTCTTATCCGGCCGTCCGTTATCCGGAAGTCCGGTCCCGCCACGCGGCTTGTGCGTCCGGCACCGGAAGCGCCGTCGCTTCGTAGACGCCGCGGGCAATCGCGCGGGCCGTCACCAGCGTTGCCAGATGGCAGAGCTCGGCGAATTCGGCCATGTCGCCGAGCGGCCTTCGGCCGGTCGAGGCCGAAAAGATTGTGTCGCCGTCGCCCGGCAGATGCGCCGGCAGGATGGCGCGGGCAAGCCCGTCATGCGCCATGATTGAAAGGCGATGGGCCTGCGCCTTGGTAAGAACGGCGTCGGTGACGACGACGCCGATCGTCGTCGCCTTCAGCCTCACGCCCTTGATGCGCATCGCGGAATGGTCGGCGGTGAATTCTTGCGGCATGCCGAGACCGCCGAATTCGGCATTCCGCTCGAAGGGGGCGGCCCAGAAATGCCGTCCGTCGCCCACCGTCGCCGAGCCCATGGCGTTGACGGCAAGCAGTGCCGCGATCCGGTGACCGGAGGATGTTTCGGCACTGGCCGAACCGATGCCTCCTTTGAAGGTCGCTGTCGTGGCGCCCGTCCCGGCGCCGACGGTGCCCAGCGCAAAGGCGCCTTTGCCGGCCGCCCTGAAGGCGTCGTGGCCCATGTCGCGATAGGGCGAATGCAGGCCCCAGTCCTTGTCGCCGCCGTTCAGCAGATCCATCAGGATCGCCTGCGGGACGATCGGAACCCTGACGGGACCAACCTCGAAACCGCGGCCGATCTGCCGCAGGCCTGCCTGTACGCCGCCTGCCGCATCGAGCCCGAAGGCCGAGCCGCCGGACAATACGAAGGCATCGACCGCCTGTACCGTCATGGACGGATCGAGCAGGGCCGTATCGCGCCCGCCCGGCGCGCCGCCGAGGGTGGAACCGGAGGCGATGGCGGGCTCGTCGAAGACGATCGCCGTCACCCCGGATCCGAGCGCGAGATCGGTGGCATGGCCGACGGCCACGCCCTCGATGTCGGTCAGGAGGTTCAGGTGCGCCACGGCCGCCGCCGTTATCCGATGTCGAACTTGACGCCCTGCGCCAGAGGCAGGGTGCGGCCATAGTTCAGCGTGTTGGTGGCGCGGCGCATATAGGCCTTCCAGGCGTCGGAGCCGGATTCGCGGCCGCCGCCGGTCTCCTTCTCGCCGCCGAACGCGCCGCCGATCTCGGCACCCGAGGGGCCGATATTGACGTTGGCGATGCCGCAATCGGAACCTCGGGCCGACACGAAGGTCTCGGCTTCGCGCATGTCGTTGGTGAAGATCGAGGAGGAAAGGCCCTGCGGCACGTCGTTATGCAGGTCCAAAGCCTCGTCGAAGGTCGAATATTTCATCACGTAGAGGATCGGCGCAAAGGTCTCTTCCTT
>JBQGDG010000177.1:0-2797 GCA_052038935.1 Neorhizobium sp.
GGCGCCAACGGCATGTGCATCGACGATTTCGGCATCGACAACATCGACTTCCGCCGGGAAGGCTTCATCGGCGGCGCCTACTGGCGTTCGGGCCAGACCAACGGCCAGCCGATCCGTTCCATGGGCCTTCCCGCGGGAACGCCGCAATGGGGCGCCGGCTGGAAGAAGGCCATCGGTGAATGGTACGGCCATTCGATGAATATCGGCGCCCATGGCTCGCTGATGGCTTATCGCGGCAACTATCTGGATCTCGATCCGACCTACAGGGACCCGCGCGGCCGCGCCATGATGCGCATGACCTTCAACTGGCAGCCCAACGACATCCGCATGATCCAGTTCATGAAGTCGAAGATGGAGCCGCTGGTGAAATCGATGAACCCGGACATCATGCAGGAGGGGTTCAAGAAGGAGGGCGCAATGTTCGACGTCCGTCCCTATCAGACGACCCACAATACCGGCGGCGCCGTCACGGGTGACGATCCTAAGACGTCTGCGATCAATCGTTATCTGCAGGCCTGGGACCAGCACAACGTGTTCGTCATGGGCGCCAGCGCCTTCCCGCAGAACACCCAGTACAACCCGACCGGCATGGTCGGCGGGCTGGCCTATTGGGCGGCAGAACACATCCGCAAGGATTACCTGCCCAACCCGCGGCCGCTGGTTTGAGGAGAACGTCCATGAAAAAGCTCTTTCGCGTTCTCGGCGTCCTCGTGGTGCTGGGCGTTGTCGCCCTTCTCGCCTTCATCTTCGTGCCGGTGCAGAAGACCGGTCCCGTCACCGAACTTGCCGGCGACTTCAAGCCGGCGGCGGGCGCCGGCAAGTACATCATGTACGCGTCGGACTGCATGGCGTGCCACACCAATGAAGGCGGCAAGCCCTTTGCCGGTGGTCGTGCGATCCAGAGCCCGATGGGCACGATCTGGACGACCAACATCACGCCCGACAAGGAAACCGGCATCGGCAACTATACGCTCGCCGATTTCCGTGCAGCCCTCTACGACGGCCTGCGCAAGGACGGCGCGCATCTCTACCCGGCCATGCCCTACGAGAACTACCGCAAGATGTCGGAGGAAGACGTCGTCGCCCTCTACGACTACTTCATGCACGAGGTCGAACCGGTCTCCAACAAGGTGGAGGAAACCAAGCTCGGCTTCCCGTTCAACCTGCGCTTCGGCCTGAGAGCCTGGAACTGGCTGGCGCTCGGCCATGACGCCGGCTTCAAGCCGACGGAAGGCCGGGACGAGCAGTTCAATCGCGGCAAGTATCTGGTCGAAGGCGCCGGTCACTGCGCCGCCTGCCACAGCCCGCGCAATCTGTTCATGGCCCAGGACGGCATCGAAGAGACGTCGAAGGTCTTCCTGACCGGCGGCGAGATCGACGGCTACACCGCGCCCGACCTTCGTGGTCCGGAAAGCGGCCCGCAGAAATGGACCACCGAGCAGACGGCAGCCTATCTCGCGACCGCTCGCAACGCCCATTCCACGGCCACCGGCGAGATGATGCTCGTCGTCCGTGATTCGCTGCAGTACCTGACGCATCAGGACAACATGGCGATTGCCGCCTATCTGAAGAAAATCGGGACCGGCGGCGAAAAGGCCGCGGCTGCGCCAGCAACTCCGGTCATCACCGAAACGGAAAAGATGCTGACGGAAGCCAAGGCGGATATGCCGCTCGGTCCCCGCCTCTATCTCGACAATTGCGGTGGCTGCCATTTCGTCACCGGCAAGGGCGCGGGCGAGACTTTCCCGGAACTCGACGGCAACTCGCTCGTCACCGCGAAATCCTCCAAGGGTCTGATCAGCGTTATCCTTCACGGCGCGGAACTGCCGACCACGGCGGATCGTCCCATGAAGATGCGCATGCAGGGTTACGAGAACCGCCTCTCCGACGACGAGATCGCGGCGCTCGCCACCTTCCTGCGTGAAGGCTGGACCAACAAGGCCCCGGCGGTATCGGCAGGCGACGTCAAGGCCGTTCGCGATCTGGCCAAGCACTAGCTAGCCGCCAAGCCGCCTCCTGCGCCAACGATGACGCATGAAGGCAAGAACAAAACGGCCCCGCCATCCGATCGGATGGCGGGGCCGTTTTCGTAGGAGCGGATTATCCGTATCCCTTCCCCGGCGGGCGGTACGTTCGGTCCGGACGCAGGGATCAGTCGAGCGCGGCCACGATGGCGTCGAAGAAGACCATCGGATCGATCGCCTCCTTGCCTGTCGGCTTCGGCTCGGCCGCGGTCTGGGCGATCACGATCTTTTTCGCCGGATCGATATAGACATATTGTCCCTGGATGCCGACGGCGCTGAACGCCTTGTCCCGCTTGGAAGGACCGGTCCAGCCCGTCCACCACATGTAGCCGTATTCCAGTTCCTCGCCATTCTTGAGCTTTTTCGGCGTGCTGGCCTCGGTGGTCCAGCCGTCGGGCAGGACCTGGCTGTCGCCGGCCTTGCCGCCATCAAGGAAGAACTGGCCGAAGCGGGCGAAATCGCGCAGCGTGGCGCTCAGACCGCTGCCGCCGATCTCGACGCCGTCGGGCGAATCCAGCCACCATTTGGCTTCAGCTTCCATGCCGTAGGGCGCCCAGATCTTCTCGGAGAGATAATCGGCCAGCGGCTTGTTGATGGCACCCCTGATGATCTCGCCGAGAACCTGGGTTTCTCCGGTGCTGTAGGTGTTGACGGTCCCCGGCTCGGCGGCTTTCGGCAGCGCCGCCATGACATCCATCGCGCCGCCCGGCTTCTGGGCGATCTGGGCCTTCAGGAGCGCCCTGCGATCCGATGCGGGATCGGTATATTCCTCG
>JBQGDG010000178.1:0-8387 GCA_052038935.1 Neorhizobium sp.
GAGATCGCCGCCTTCCGCCAGGAAATGGGCGACATCATCCTGAAGCCGCTTTACGGCAATGGCGGTGCAGGCGTCTTCCATTCGGCCCGTGACGACCGCAACTTCACCTCGCTGATCGAGATGTTCAGCCAGATGTATCGCGGTGAGCCCTTTATCGCCCAGGCTTACCTGCCGGCCGTGCGCAAGGGCGACAAGCGCATCCTGCTCGTCAACGGTGAGCCGGTCGGCGCGATCAACCGCGTGCCGGCCGAAACCGACAGCCGCTCCAACATGCATGTCGGCGGCCGTGCCGAGCCGACCGAACTGACGGCACGCGAAAAGGAAATCTGCACCCGCATCGGCCCCGCCCTGCGTGAACGCGGCTTCATCTTCGTCGGCATAGACGTGATCGGCGACTACATGACGGAGATCAACGTCACGTCGCCTACCGGCATCCGCGAGGTCAAGAAGTTCGGCGGAGCCGATGTTGCCAGCCTGATGTGGGATGCGATCGAAGCCAAGCTTGGCTGATGGCGCAGGCGGGGTGCATGCATTCCGCAGAGCCTGGATGCGGATTCAACCAAGACTTGTGAAATCCGCATTTTTGTTCAATTTTTGTTCTTGTTTTTGGCTGAAATCCGTGACAGCTTGGTTGTGCTGGCGCGTGAGATAGCTCTCAGGAGTTTAGTCGACGTTCCGGACATGATGTTTGGGGGCGGGTCGCATGGTTTCACGCGTCAGTACGGTCGCATTCCAGGGTGTGGAGGGCGTCCCGGTCGATGTCCAGGTCATGGTCGGGCCCGGCAAGATCGGCATGCAGATCGTCGGTCTGCCCGATAAGGCCGTGGCGGAGAGCCGTGAACGGGTTCAGGCGGCGCTCCATGCCTCCGGCTTGGCCATGCCGCCGAAAAAGGTGACGGTCAATCTGGCCCCTGCGGATCTTCCAAAGGAGGGCTCGCACTTCGATCTCGCCATAGCGCTGGGGCTTATGGCGGCCCTCGGGGCCGTTCCGGCGGATGCGATCGCGGACTATGTCGTCATCGGTGAACTGAACCTCGACGGCACGCTGGCGGCGGTTGCCGGCGCACTTCCCGCGGCGATCAGCGCCAATGCCGTCGGCAAAGGCCTGATTTGCCCGGCCGACAGCGGGCCGGAAGCCGCCTGGGCGGGCAAGGATATCGATCTGGTCGCGCCGCGAAGCCTGATCGCGCTGGCCAATCATTTCAGGGGAACCCAGGTCATTTCGCGGCCGCAGCCGGCGATCCGGGCACTGCCGGCAAATCTGCCGGATCTTGTCGAGATCAAGGGGCAGGAAAGCGCCAAACGCGCGCTGGAAGTCGCGGCGGCGGGCGGACACAACCTCCTGATGGTCGGCCCGCCCGGTTCGGGAAAATCCATGCTCGCGGCCCGTTTGCCCTCGATCCTTCCGGCACTTTCCGCTGCCGAGTTGCTGGAAGTGTCGATGATCCATTCGATCGCGGGCCAGCTTTCGGGCGGTAAGCTTTCCGACCGGCGGCCCTATCGTACACCCCATCACTCCGCGACCATGGCAGCGCTCATCGGCGGCGGCCTGCGCGCGAGGCCGGGCGAAGCTTCGCTCGCCCATCACGGCGTTCTCTTCCTCGACGAGTTTCCGGAATTTTCGCCGCAGGTTCTGGACGCCCTGCGCCAGCCTCTGGAAACCGGGGAGTGCGTCATCGCCCGTGCCAACCACAGGGTGTCCTATCCCGCGAACATCCAGCTTGTCGCCGCGATGAACCCCTGCCGCTGCGGCATGGCCGGCGAACCGGGTCACTCCTGCGCGCGGGGTCCCCGTTGCGCTGCCGACTATCAGGGCCGGATCTCGGCGCCGTTGATGGACCGTATCGATATCCGTATCGACGTCCCGGCCGTGGCCGCCGCCGATCTCATCAGGCCTGCGCCGGCCGAAAGCAGCGCGGATGTCGCAAACCGGGTTCTTGCTGCCCGCGAGTTGCAGCGTGATCGCTACGCGGCCGCCGGCCTGGGTGGCGGCCTCACCAATGCCCGCTGCTCGACATCCCTGATCGAAAAGGTTGCCGAGCCCGATCCGTCCGGGCTGCAACTGCTCAGAGACGCGGCCGAAAAGTTGAAGTTCTCGGCGCGTGGATACCACCGTGTCCTGAAGGTGGCGCGCACGCTGGCAGATCTCGACGGCAGATCCACCGTCGGCCGGCTCCATCTGGCCGAGGCGATCTCCTATCGCATGGCCAGCGAGAGGCTCACGGTCGCAGCTGCGTGACGCCCGGGGATTTACCCGGGGAATGGCGGGCAGGTACGGGCAAATCGAAAGGGATCGGTTCGGCTGTGTGTGGCAATTCGGCCGGTAGTATGCCGGCCGAACGCGATGGTGGGTGCTACTGCGCCAGTCCGTCGAACAACGCGGTCGAGAGATAGCGTTCCGCAAAGGAGGGAATGATGACGACGATGGTCTTGCCTTCGTTTTCAGGACGAGTGCCCACTTCGATCGCTGCGGTCAGTGCTGCGCCCGACGAGATGCCGACAGGTACGCCCTCGAGCCGCGCCACGAGCCGGGCCATGTCCATCGCTTCGGCGCTATTGACGGTAACTACCTCGTCGTAGATCGTCGTATCGAGGATCTTGGGCGCAAATCCGGCGCCGATCCCCTGAATCTTGTGGGGTCCGGGTGCGCCTCCCGAAAGCACGGGCGACTCTTCCGGTTCGACGGCAATGACTTTCACGTCCGGCTTCTTCTCCTTCAACACCTGGCCGGCGCCGGTAATCGTACCGCCCGTGCCGATGCCGGAGACGAAGATGTCGATCCGTCCGTCGGTATCGTTCCAGATTTCCTCGGCCGTCGTCCTGCGGTGGATATCCGGATTGGCCGGATTTTCGAACTGCTGCGGAATGATGGCGTCGGGGAGCGTGGCCGCGAGTTCTTCCGCCATGGCGATGGCGCCCTTCATCCCCTTCGGGCCTTCCGTCAGCACCAGTTCTGCGCCGAGCAGAGCCAGCATCTTGCGGCGCTCGATGGACATGGTCTCCGGCATCGTCAGGATAAGCTTGTATCCCTTGGCGGCAGCGGCGAAGGCAAGCGCGATGCCGGTATTACCGGATGTCGGTTCGACGAGCGTCGTCTTGCCGGGAGTGATCTTACCCTGTGCTTCGAGGCTTTCGATCATCGCGACGCCGATACGGTCCTTGACGGAGGCGATCGGATTGAAGAATTCGAGCTTCGCCAGAAGCGTGCCCTTCATCCCTTTTTCTTTTGCAAGCTTGTCGAGGCGCACGATCGGCGTATCGCCGATCGTTTCCGTGATCGACCCGTAAACCCTGCCGCGACCCGGCTTCTTCGCATCGGCCATCATCTACTCCCTAAGTGATCCCTTGGATCTGGAACATAGGGCCGATGATCGGCGGAAACCATGGGTATCGCAAGGGCGCGCATCCCTGATGCGCACGATCGCTGCTGCAGCGAGACGTCAGACCCCGGTCGATCCGAAGCCGCCGTCGCCGCGAACCGTGGCTGTCGCCTCGCCGCTTTCGACAACCCGCACCTGTGTGACCGGTGCTACAACCATCTGGGCGATGCGCATGCCGCGGGTGATGGTGAAATCCTCGTCGCCGAGATTGGCGAGCAGCACCTTCACCTCGCCACGGTAGTCGCTGTCGATCGTGCCGGGCGTGTTGAGGCAGGTAATGCCGTTCTTGAATGCAAGCCCGGAGCGCGGGCGGATCTGCGCCTCGAAACCGGCGGGAATCTCGAAGATGAAGCCGGTCGGCACCAGGGCGCGTCTGCCGGGCTGCAGCGTCATCGTCTCGCCTTCGGCGACTGCGGCGCGCAGGTCCATGCCGGCCGCGCCGGTGGTTTCATAAGAGGGCAGCTCCAGGCCTTCGCCATTCGGCAGGCGGACGATAAGGAGCGTCGGTAGAGAAGGGGCGTGGGCGTTCATCGCTCCATTAGCCCGGTGGGGGCAGCCAGGGTCAAACACGAATTGAAAGTTATCCACTAAGTCGCTAGATACGCGGCAACTCGAAGGATTGTTGCTGACATGGCCGAAACACTGGCAGAGGCGGTTTCCCGCCGCCGTACATTTGCGATCATCGCCCACCCCGACGCCGGCAAGACGACGCTTACCGAAAAGCTGCTGCTGTTCGGCGGTGCCATCCAGCTCGCCGGCGAGGTCAAGGCCAAGAAGGATCGCATCCAGACCCGTTCGGACTGGATGAAGATCGAACGCGAGCGCGGCATCTCCGTCGTCACCTCGGTCATGACCTTCGAATACGAGGGCAATGTCTTCAACATCCTGGATACGCCCGGTCACGAAGACTTCGCCGACGATACCTATCGCACGCTGACTGCAGTCGATGCGGCGGTCATGGTCATCGACGCCGCCAAGGGTATCGAGCCGCGGACGCTGAAGCTCTTCGAAGTCTGCCGCATGCGCGATATCCCGATCATCACCTTCGTCAACAAGATGGACCGCGAAAGCCGCGACATCTTCGAGATCCTCGATGAGGTCGAGGAGAAGCTGGCTCTGGATACCGCGCCGATCACCTGGCCGATCGGCCGGTCCAAAAGCTTCTGCGGTTCCTACAATCTAGCCGACAACACTGTGCGCGGCTCGGATACGGAAGTGGTGCCGACCAAGGTCAACGGCCCGCAGGCCGTCGCCGACCGGCTGCCGGAAAACGAGCGCAGCGCCTTCGTCGATGAAGTGGACCTTGCAATCGAGGCCTGCCGCCCGTTCGACAAGCAGGCATTTCTCGAAGGACACATGACGCCGGTCTTCTTCGGCTCTGCCCTACGCAATTTCGGCGTCCGCGATCTCATAAACGCGCTCGGCGATTTCGCCCCGCCGCCGCGCGACCAGGTTGCGGATGTCAGGACCGTGCATGCCGCCGAAGACAAGATGACGGCCTTCGTCTTCAAGATCCAGGCCAATATGGATCCGAACCATCGCGACCGCATCGCCTTTGCCCGCATTTGCTCCGGCAAGCTGGAGCGCGGCATGAAGGCGCGTCTGGCGCGCACCGGCAAGCAGCTCGGCCTCACTGCGCCGCAGTTTTTCTTTGCCTCGCAGCGCCAGCTGGCCGATACCGCCTTTGCCGGTGACGTCGTCGGCATTCCGAACCACGGCACGCTCCGCATCGGCGACACGCTGACCGAGGGCGAGCCGCTGGTCTTCCAGGGCGTCCCGAACTTCTCGCCGGAAATTCTTCGTCGTGTACGCCTCGGCGACGCTATGAAGGCGAAGAAACTCAAGGAGGCCCTGCAGCAGATGGCGGAAGAAGGCGTCGTGCAGCTCTTCCAGCCGGAAGACGGCTCACCGGCCATCGTCGGCGTAGTCGGCGCGCTGCAGCTCGACGTGTTGAAGGAGCGGCTTTCGGCGGAATACAGCCTGCCGGTCACGTTCGAGATGTCGCGCTTCTCGGTCTGCCGCTGGGTTTCGTCCGATAACAAGGCTGATCTGGAAAAATTCGTTACCGTCAAGCGCGGCGATATCGCCCGCGATCTCGACGGCGATCCGGTCTTCCTCGCCCAGGATGCGTTCTCGCTGCGGTACGAAGCAGAACGCTACCCGTCGATCAAGATGGCTGCGATCAAGGAATATCACGTCGCCAAGGCGGCGTGATATCGCTTCCGCTTGACCGATTCCGGCAAAGGCGGGAACCGGTCTTACGTCCGGAATTGCGGTAACATAAAGAAATAGAGCAGGTTCGCGTTTCGAAGAAAGGCGGAACTGCTTTAGCCGAATGTCAGCTCCGACCGCCCGCTCGTGAGGTCGGAGACCAGTCGGGAAACGGTTTCGACCTCGGCTTCCGGAATGCGCAGCACGAGATCGGCCCCGGTTTCCGTGAAATGCTCCTCGGCGATCGTCAGGTCGCCGACGGATTGAAGTCGGGCTTTCACGCGCGCAAGATCGGAAAACTCAAGCCTCACGCTGCCATCGATCGTGGGCTTCAGCTCCACCGTCGGCGCGGCCTTCAGGCAGGCCGCCGCCGTGCCGCCGTAGGCGCGCACCAGCCCGCCGCTGCCCAGTAGTATTCCTCCGAACCAGCGGGTTACGATGACAACCACGTTGTTCAGAGACTGGCCGTCGATGGCGGCAAGGATGGGCTTTCCCGCCGTGCCGCTCGGCTCGCCGTCATCGGAAAAGCGGTAGGCCGTTCCGATCCGCCATGCCCAGCAGTTGTGATTGGCGCCGGCGTCGCCATGCGCGGCAATCGCCGCCTTCGCCTCTTCCTCTGTCTCGACAGGAAGCGCGATCGCCAGAAACCGGCTCTTCTTGACGATCTGTTCGAATGTGGCGGCTTGCTCTAGCTGGAACATGGCTGAGCCTTACCGCCCGGAACGCGGCAAGGGAAGCAGCTTCACTCGAAGCTGACGGCAGTCGTATTGGAGCCGCAAACGAGCACGCAGACCCGCTCGCCGGGGTTCGGACTGTATTTGCCCGACAGAAGCGCCGCGAAGGCTGCAGCGCCGCCCGGCTCGGCCACCAGCCGCGCGCCCGACCAGAGTGCCTTCTGGGCGTTGAGGATATCCGCATCGGAGACGAGTACCGGCGGCTCGACGAATTCCTGCGCCACCGGAAACATCAGCTGGCCGACCTGCTTCGGTGCGAGGGAATCAGCCGCGATGCCACCCGCAGGCGCATCCACCGGCTTGCCGGCCCTGAAGGCCTCATGGAGGGTAGGGGCTCCGTCGGATTCCACGGCAACGATCTTCACCCGCCCGCGCAGCCAGGATGCGATGCCGCCGATCAGGCCGCCGCCGCCGACCGCCACGAGGAGCGTCGTCATATGCGGCAGATCCTCCTCTATCTCCTTGCCGAGCGTGCCCTGTCCGGCCAGCGTTTCCGGCTGGTCGAAGGCGTGGACGGGGAGAGCTCCTGTCGTCGCGACATAGTCCTCGCTGGTGGCCAGCGCATCGGCATAACGCTCACCGCCGATCACCAGTTCTGCGCCATAGGAGCGGATCAGTTCTATCTTCGCCTTCGATGCAACGCTCGGCACGAAAATACGGGCCGGCACGCCGAGCTTTTGGGCTGCGTAGGCGACGGCGGCGCCATGATTGCCGCCGGACGCCGCAACAACACCGTTTTTCGGCACGTCGCGGGTCAGGAGATTGGTGAAGGCACCGCGAACCTTGAACGAACCGGAATGCTGCAGCAGTTCCAGCTTCAGGTCCACCGGCATCGGCTGCCCGCCGAAGGCCTGCATGTCGATCTGCATGACCGGCGTATGCCTGACATGCGGACGAATGACCGCTTCTGCTTGGGAAATATGCTCTGCTGTTACCGGGGCGTTGGTCGACATGGGGGCTCCTGGGTTGAATTCCAATCGGTAGCCGGTGACGCCCGTCGAGGGAAGGCCTCCGGCGGTCTTCCAACCGGAGATCATTCGACAACGCGACGTATTCCAACGGATATATCGACATGCAATACTGCGCTCGATCCATCGGAGGTCCACCATGCTGAAGCTGATCGGCGCCGTCGCTATTGTCCTTCTGTCAGTCTGTTCCGCCGCGGTCCTTGCCCGGCCCTTCACCGACGCCGGCGGACGCACGGTCGAAATTCCCGACGACGTTACACGCGTGCTGACGGCCGGCCCGCCGGCTTCGGTACTGGTGTATGTACTGGCGCCGGACAAGTTGACCGGCTGGGTACGCGAGCCGAGCGATCGGGAAAAGGAGTTCCTGCTTCCTTCCGTGCGCGATCTGCCGACCTTCGGCAGGCTGACCGGGCAGGGCGGTACCGCAAATATGGAGGCGGTAATTGCCGCCAGACCGGACATCATCATCGATGTCGGCACCGTCAATCCGACCTATGTGTCGCTGGCCGACAAGGTGCAGCAGCAGACAGGCATTCCCTATGTCCTGATCGACGGCAGTTTCGAGAACTCGGCCGAAACGCTGCGGCAGGTTGGCAATCTGCTGGGCGTGAAGCCGCGGGCCGAGGAACTGGCGACCTATGCCGAGACGACGCTGAACGAATTGAATGATGGCCTCGCCAGGGTGCCGACGGCGGAACGCCCTAAGGTCTATTACGGCCGCGGCCCGGAAGGACTGGAGACGGGCCTCTCCGGCTCCATCAACCTGGAAATCCTCGAGGCGGCCGGCGCCGCCAATGTCGCCGCGGCGGCCGGCAAGGGCGGCCTTACCAATGTCTCGCTGGAGCAGGTGCTTGGCTGGAATCCGGATGTCGTGCTCGCGGCCAGTCCGAAATTCGCACAGGCCATCAAGAGCGATCCTTCCTGGGCAGGCGTGAAGGCGGTTAAGGACGGCGAGGTCTTCGCCACGCCGTCGCTGCCATTCGGCTGGTTCGATGCGCCACCGGGCATCAATCGGCTGATCGGTATCCGCTGGCTGGAGGCCCTTTTCTATCCGAAAATCTTCGGCGATGATCTCAGGACCGATGTGAAAACCT
>JBQGDG010000179.1:0-19125 GCA_052038935.1 Neorhizobium sp.
GGGGTCGGCGATCGAGTTTCGCGGAACGGTTTCGGTCAGCGCGGAATACCGTTCCGACGTGACCCGCGAGCTCGTGCGCCGCTGTCTGCGGCGCATCCGCGATGGAGAAATGGCATGACGATGGTCGAGATCACCGTGAGCGTGAACGGTCAGAGCTACCGCAGGTCGATCGAACCGCGCCTGCTTCTGTCGGACTTCCTGCGGCAGGATCTGGGCCTGTCCGGTACGCATGTCGGCTGCGAGCACGGGGTCTGCGGCGCCTGCACGGTTCTCATGGATGGCCGCTCCATCCGTTCATGCCTGACCTTCGCGATACAGGCGGAGGGATCGCAGCTGGAAACCATCGAAAGTCTCGCGGAGAAGGACGGAACGCTTTCGCCGCTCCAGCAAAGCTTTCAGGACTGTCATGGTCTGCAATGCGGTTTCTGTACGCCCGGTTTCCTGATGCGGGCGACCGAACTCCTGCGCAGCGGCGAGGTTTTGGCGGACCGAGAGGAGATCCGCGAGGCGATCTCCGGCAACCTCTGCCGCTGCACCGGCTACGAGACGATCATCGATGCCATCGAGGCGGCAGCCGGACAGCTCGGAGAAGCGCGATGAGTGCACAACCCCGACCCAATTCGAGCTGGATCGGCCGCAGCGTCAAGCGGCGGGAAGACCTGCGGCTACTCAGCGGTCGCGGCCGTTTCACCGACGACGTGGACTTGCCGCGCATGGCGCATGTGGCCCTGCTGCCCAGCCCCCACGCGCATGCCCGGATCGTCTCGATAGACGTTTCCCAAGCGCGTGCGCTGCCGGGCGTCCTGGCCGTCATGACCGGCCGGGAACTTGCAGACGTCATCGAACCCATGCCGACCTTGAGCTCGCCGCCGGTGGTGCAGCATTGCGTCGCCGTGGACAAGGTGCGCCATGTGGGAGAGCCGGTGGCGGTGGTGGTCGCCGAAAGCCGCTACGTTGCGGAAGACGCGTTGGCGCTGATTGCTGTCGACTATGACGAGCTGCCGGCCATGGTCGACATGGAAGCGGCAATACACGCGACCGGCGACGGCATCCTGCATCCCGAACACGGCTCGAACGTCGTGCATCACAGCAACAACAAATGGGGGCCGGTGGATCAAGCTTTCGCCGACGCCGCGCATGTCGTGCGCCGGCGCTTCCGCTGGCCGCGCGTGTCGCCGCAGCCGATCGAGACCTCCGGGACGGTGGCGGACTACGACCCGTCCGAACGGAAATTCACGATCTACTCCAACATGTCGCAGCAAAGCGTCATCGGCGCGCGGCTCGCACGTTCGCTGCGTGCCGATCCGTCCGACGTGAACTTCGTCACGCGCGATGTCGGCGGCAGTTTCGGCGGAAAGTCCTCGCTCTATCATGTTCCCCTGATCGCCGCCGCGATGGCCCGGGTCGTCGGCCGGCCGGTCAAATACATGGAGGACCGGGTCGAGCACATGGCCAACGGCAACCAGCATGCCTCGGACCGCATCTACGATGCGGCCCTGGCGATCGATGCCGACGGGAAGTTCACCGCGCTCAGCCTCAAGGTGATCGACGACTACGGCGCCTATTTCCTGATGTATCTCGGCTCGCACGGCAATGCGCTCGCCCAGGCGACGGGACCATACACGATCGGCGCGCTCGAATACGACGTGACCTGCGTCCTGACCAACAAGACGAACCAGGCGCCCTATCGCGGCTTCGGCGGCGAGGTCGGGAATTTCGTGATTGAACGGCTGGTGGACGCGGCGGCTCGGGAACTGAAAGTCGATCCGATAGACCTTCGTCGTCGCAACTTCATCGCCCCCGACGCTTTTCCCTACCGGATTCCGAACGGCAATATCTATGACAGCGGCGACTACGGCCGTGTACTCGACCGGGCGCTGGCCCGCGCGGAAATCGATCACTGGAAGAGCCTCCGGCAGGAGGCCCAGCGACGCGGCAAGCGGATCGGCATCGGCGTCGCCACCGTAAACGAACGAAGCGTGCTGTCGGTCACCGAACTCTGGTTCCTCAGCGAGAACCCGGCCTTTCCCCAGAACAGCAGCCCGGAAAGCGTCCAGCTGAAGATGACGCCGGACGGAACGGTGGTCGTCACGCTGTTTGCACCGCATTGGGGCAACAGCCCGGAGACGATGGCGATTCAGCTCGTCGCGGAAAACCTCGGCATTGATCCCGACCGGATCCGGGTGAATTACGGCGATACCGATAGCGGCCTGATTTCGAAAGGCCCGGTCGGGAGCCGTTATACCGTAATGATCGCCGGGGCGATCGCGGGAGCCTGCCGCGAGCTCAAGGCGAAGCTGAGACGCTTTGCCGGTCATATGCTCGAAGTCGATCCCGACGAGGTCGAGATCGCCGATGAACGTATATCGGTCAGAACACGGCCGGAGAAATTTCGCACCTTTGCCGAAGTGGCCCGTGCCGCCCACAGCTTCCGGCTCTCCTTCCCGAAGGACGACGACTTCCGCAGCGGACTGGTCGCCCAGTATACCTATGATCATCCCCTGACGACGATGCCGAAACCCGATCGTTCCGACCTCGGGATTTTCTACCCGATCGTCGGGCACGCCTGCCACATCGCCGTGGTGGAGATCGACGAGGTCACCCATGCCGTGCGTTTCCTGCGCTATGTCGCGGTCCACGACGCCGGCACGGTGGTCAACCCGATGACGGTGGATGGACAGATCCGCGGCGGCATCGCGCAGGGCATCGGAACCGCCCTTTACGAGAAATACAATTTCGACGACGCCGGTCAGCTGCTGACGGGAACGCTGGCTGACTACGCGCTGCCGACCGCGATGGAGGTTCCGGACATCATCGTCGATCACGTCGAAACCCCCTCGCCCTTCACCGAATTCGGCATCAAGGGCTGCGGGGAGGGCGGGCGGCTCGCAGCCATGCCGGCGATTGCGGCAGCGGTGGACGACGCCTTCGCCGACGAAGGGCTGTTTGCGGCCGAGTTGCCGCTGACGCCCTCGTTCCTGCACGCCTTGCGGCGGGAACTGAAATCCAGGGAGAAACAGGCATGAAAATCAACGGCGAACGTTCTATCGAGGCCGCGCCACAGGTCGTCTGGGACACGCTTCTCGATCCGGCCGTCCTGAAAGCCGCCATTCCCGGCTGCGACATGCTGGACAAGACGGACGACGAGAATTTCGAGGCTGCGGTGACGATCAAGGTTGGTCCCGTCAAGGCGAAGTTTACGGGCAAGGTTACGCTCAGCGATCTCGACGAGCCTGTGTCCTGCACGATCCGAGGGCAGGGCAGCGGCGGTGTTGCCGGCTTTGCCAAGGGCGGCGCCCGGATCACCCTGGCTGGCGAAGGAGATGGCTGCCGGCTGACCTATGACGCAGACGTCGAGATCGGCGGCAAGATCGCCTCGCTGGGCGACCGGCTGTTTCGCGGCGTCGTGCAGAAAAACATCGACGAATTCTTCAACGCGATCGCGCAGCGCGTCGGCGTCGAAGGCTGAGCGCAAAAGGATCAAGGTGGATCATGGTACATCGGCTCCTGATTGAAGGTGGCAAAGTGGTCGGCACGGCATCGGGCCATGCCGACATTCTGGTCGAGGACGGCGTTATCCGCGCGATCGAACCGAAGATCGACGCCGAGGATGTCGAGCGCATCGACGCCAGGGGCATGATCGTTGCGCCGGGTTTCGTCGACACGCATCGGCACCTGTGGCAGACAGGCATCCGCGGCGTTGCGGGCGACTGGAGCCTTGTCGAATATATCCGCTTCATCCGCCTGGGTTTTGCGACCGCCTATCGCCCCGAGGACGTGCGGATCGCGAACTACGCGGGAGCACTGGAGGCGCTCGATGCCGGTATCACCACGATCGCCGACTTCTGCCATATCATCCGCCGCCCCGAACATGCGCAGGCGGGATGGGACGGACTTGCCGCGTCGGGTATCCGGGGCCAGTTCTATCTGGGCTTCTACGATGTTCCGACCGAGCCGCCCTATTTCGTGGACCATGACGCGCGTGTCGCCCACGCGCGGGACTTCCTGCGTGACAAGAACGGCAGCGGGCTGGTCACCGGCGGCGTCGCGCTGACCGAAACCAATCTCATCCCGATGGAGCATACGGCCGACGAGATACGTGTGGCCCGCGATCTCGATCTGCCGATCACCATGCATATGGGAACGCTGTCCACGCCGGACGCGGTAGCCCGCCTGCACAAGGCGGGCCTGCTCGGTCCCCGCATGCTGCACGTCCATTGCAATGCTTCCGGCGACGACGAACTGCGCATGATCGCCGATAGCGGCGGAGCCGTCTCCATCACGCCCGAGACCGAGTTGCAGATGGGCATGGGTTATCCGGTGACCAACCGGGCGCTTTCCGTTGGCCTCGCGCCGACCATCGGCATCGATATCGTGTCGGACTATTCCGGCGACATGTTTGCGCAGATGCGCCTGACGCTGCAAACGGCGCGCGCCATCGACAACCAGAAGGTCCTCGACCAGCGCCGAATGCCGCCGTCGATCGATCTCAAGGTCGCCGATGCTCTCCGGTTCGCGACGATCAACGGTGCCGAAGCGATGGGTCTCGGCAGCCGGGTCGGTTCACTCGAGGTCGGCAAGCAGGCGGACATCATCCTCGTCAGGCAGGACGGTATCCACCACATGCCGCGCACGCCGGATCCGGTGGCCGCACTGGTGCTCCAGGCCCGTCCGAGTGATGTCGACAGCGTTTTCGTCGCCGGCAAGGCGCGCAAACGGCACGGCAGGCTTGTCGGCGTCGATCTTGACCGCATATGGCGCGATGCGCAGGCATCTTCCGATCATCTCCTGTCGGCCTTCGATGAGGCGATGAACCGCAGCGGCAGTACCGCAACGCGGTCCGCCTATGACGCGGAAGTGTCGCGAGCAACCTCAAGTTGAGCCATGGAATTTCGTGCTCCCTTCGACAATCTCGGCGAATGACAGGCAGACAGCGGATGGGCGTCGGGAAGGCCGGAGGCAATGGCCAACCCTTGCCTGTTTGGCGGCGGACGAATTTCCCCAGCGTGGCTATCGGGTGCATTCGAGGTTGTCTCCTCGATCACCATCATCGGATTTGCCGGTGATGTGAAAATGATCCCGGCCGCGTCGACAGGGATCCTACTTCCTTCAGGGGCGATCGAAGGACCCGTGGTGGGTGCGGATGTTGCCGCGCGGGCCGCGGGTAACGGAGGCGCCGGCGCATTTTTCAGGACCGCAGCCGCCGATCGCGGCGCGTCCGCCGCCGTGGGGACCGCGCGTGACGGCTGCACCACCGAAACTGCCGTTATCGTTGATGCCCCCGACGGCCGCCCGGCCGCCGCCATGCGGGCCACGGGTAACCGCTGCCGCCCCGCAGCCACGATCGCCGCAGCCGGCGGTGACCGAGCGCGATGCGTCCCGGTGATAGTGGTTCCAGTGACCGTGCCACGGATAGGCATGGTAATGCGTGTTCCAGTAGGCGGCGGTGAAGGCGACCGTCGCGAGGCCGATGGCGGGCACGACCGACGTGGTCAGCACGGTCCGGCGGCCGTTGTAGATGACGTATATATAGTTGGCGGACACCCAGCCGCGGCTGCCGCCCCAGCTGACGTCGCACCAGGACCGGTCGGAGACGCACCCATGGACGGCAAGCGATGCGCTTTGGGGCATGACGATGACAACGGGGTAGCGGGTGCTCGGGCCGGCGCGCAGGTTGACGCTCGTGACAGCGACGCCGCTCACCGCGGCAAAGGCTTGTGTCAGGCCGCCGAGGGCTAGGACAAACAGCAGGGCCAGCATGAACGCGAAGGCTTTCTTCGCAGCCGGCACGTCGAGGGTATTCCGGCCGGGTTCGCGTCCGGAAAGGCGGCCGTCCGGCAGGGCATGATCGGGAAACATCGGATCTTCTCCTAAGTGTGTTGAAGCCCGATGACGGTCGCCCCCCGATTTTGAACCGCTATTTCAGATTTGCTGCGAAAGTTTGCAGCGATGGGAGAGTGGCGGTGGAAACGGATGCGGCTGCAACAAACTGTAATATTCCTGAAATTCCCGCGAAAGCCGGCTCGGGCCTGATGCCATGCTGCAGAATTTTGCCGCCTGAACCAGGATCTCCGATGCGAACCGCCCCGTTATCCTCGCCAGTCATGATTTCATCTCGCGCAGAGACGAAGCGAGAAGCCGACGAGGCTCAGTCCGAAGGCTGCCAGATCGAGTGCGAGGAGACCGGCTGCGATCGAAAGGTCGTTGGCCGGCCATTGCGAAAGCAGGAAAACGCCGATCAAGATGGTCGGCACAC
This sequence comes from Neorhizobium sp., assembly GCA_052038935.1. Classification (GTDB taxonomy): domain Bacteria; phylum Pseudomonadota; class Alphaproteobacteria; order Rhizobiales; family Rhizobiaceae; genus Neorhizobium. Next base: position 6,257 of record JBQGDG010000179.1, read on the forward strand.
AGCCGGCGGCGAGCCAGAACCGGCCGCGCGCCGGCCGCAGCAGACAGGCACAGCCGATGCGCAGGATGCCCGTCGCGATCACGCCGAGGAAGAAGACGACGGCGAGAACCGCGAAACGGCCCGAAGGGGTGGTGAACGCGAAAAGGCCGAAGAAAAGATGGAAGGCGACGACAAAACCCCAGGCGACAAACTGCATGCGTCCCCTGACCTGCCAGGCGGCGGACAGTTGCAGCATGCCGGTCACGCACAGCATGACGCCGATGACCTGCCACGAGGCCGCCGGAAGCGTGATGATGTTGCAGAGGAACAGCATGCCCGTCGCCGCGGCGGCGATGCCGATGGCGAGGATATTGCCCTGCCGGTTCTTCAAGAGGGCGATGTAGGCATCGGCGGGCAAATTGCGCGTGAGGAAGGCCATCCGGGTCTCCGGGAAAAACGGGAGCCTTCACCAAGCGCCTAGGAATTTGCCGGATGATGCCATGCGTGTGACGGAATATTACGATAGAGCCGGCTGCCGGCCGATGGAGCGCCAGAGGAGCGCCGAAGGAGCAAAAGCCATGGATGAGACGCTGAAGATCCTGGTAGTCGAGGACGATCCGGAAATCCGCAACCTGTTGGACGAATTTTTGACCGGCGAGGGGTTCCTGGTGCATACCGCCGACGGCCCGGCTTCCGCCGACCGGCTGATCGAGCGCAAATGGGCCGATCTCGTCGTACTCGACTTGATGATGCCGAAGGAGGATGGCCTGTCGTTCACCCGGCGCATCCGGGCGCGGTCGCAGGTGCCGATCATCATGCTGACGGCGAGGACGGAGGAGATCGACCGTATCGTCGGCCTCGAATTCGGCGCCGACGACTACATCGGCAAGCCGTTCAATCCGCGCGAACTGCTGGCGCGCATCCGCGCGGTGCTGCGCCGGACCGGGGGGCTTGCCACGGTGGCGGAAGGTGGCAGCCGGATCAAGCGTTTCGCCGGCCTCGTGGTGGATCCGCAGGCGCGCAGCATCACCACCGAGGACGGTACGTCCGTGCCGCTGACCACGACGGAATTCGATCTTCTGGCGTGTTTCCTGGAGCGGCCGAAGCGGGTTCTGTCCCGCGACCAGTTGCTAGACTATACCCGCGGCTCATCGACGGAAGCCTATGATCGCACGATCGACGTGACGATCTCGCGGCTACGGACCAAGCTCGCCGCATGCCTGCCGCCCAACGTGCAGGTCATCACCACGGTACGCAACGCCGGTTATCTGTTCAACCCGACGGTCACGGACGGCTAGGGGTCATGGACCAGTTCGGGATCGTCGCGAGAATTGCCCTGATCGTTACGGCTGCGCTCTTCCTCAGCCAGTTCGCCGTGGTGCTGTCCTATGTGTGGCAGAGCGACCGGAACACGCCACCGCCTTTTGCCGTCGCGACCCGCATCGTCTCCGTCGTGAGGCTTCTCGACCGGACGCCGGCCGATACAAGGCCCGAGGCGCTTGCGGTCGCAAGCGTCAGCGGCTTCAAGGTCTCCGTCCTGCCGGCCGTCCCAGTGACGTTCGAGGACGATTTCAGCTTTGCGCGGATGCGCGTCGCTACCCAGCGGATGATGGACGATTATGAAACAGGCCGCACGGTGCGCTCCGGAACGCTCGATCCGGCTGCCGGCAGGCCGGGCGACTTCACCCCGACCTTCGCTGTCCCGCTGAAGACCGGCGAGGTCGCCGTCTTCACCGTTTCCGACGACACGACACTGCGGATCTGGAACCTGCCGATCGGCTTCATAGCCGGGTTCTTCGGCATCGTCGTGGCGCTGCTGGCGATCCTCGCCGTGGCGCGCGAGACGCGACCGATCGTGAAGCTGGCGCAGAGCATTGACGAACTCGGCAACCGCATAGAGCCGATCGAGGTGAAGGAGCGCGGCGCGCGGGAACTGCGCACGCTGATCCGCGCAATCAACGGCATGCAGCGCCGCATCCTCGGTCTCGTCAACAACCGCACCATCTTCCTCGGCGCCATATCGCACGACCTGAAGACCTACCTGACCCGTTTTCGCCTGCGGCTGGAGATCATGCCGGCCGGCATGCATCGCGACAAGGCGATCCTCGACGTGGAGGCGATGGAGCGGCTGCTCAACGACGTGCTGCTGTTTGCCAAGGAAACATCGACCCAACCGCCGGCCGAGACGGTCGATCTCTGCGAGACGCTGAAGCATTGCGCGCAGGAGATCGACCCGGCCGGCATGCGGATCACGTTTACCGCCGTGCCCGGACATCCGTCCGAGAACCCGAATGTCCGTGTACCGCACACGGCGCTGCGCCGCGTCGTCAGCAACCTCCTGTCGAACGCCATGCGTTACGGTGAGAAGGCGACGGTTTCGACCGAAAAGAGGGGCGAAATGGCCTGCTTCATCGTCGAGGACGACGGGCCGGGCATTGGCGAGGAGGATCTGGCGCTGGTCTTCGAGCCCTTCTACCGCGGCGAGCCTTCCCGCAATCGCGCCCTTGGCGGAAGCGGACTCGGGCTTTCCATCGTCAAGCAGATCCTCGACGCTCATGGCGGCACGATAGACCTGTCGAACCGGCAGGGAGAACCGGGTTTGCGGGTGACGGTCTGCCTGCCCCTGGCGCCGCCCGCCGGCGGCTCGTAGACGGTCACGGATTGAAACACATCTGAACAAACGTGGCAAAGACCAGACGCTATCATCGGCCATCCCCCCTTCAAGGAGCTGCGCGCTTGGCCGACGAAACCAAACTTCCCCGATACGATCTCCTGAACGATCCGCTGATCCGCCAGGTGATGAAGGCCGATGGCGTGTCTCCCGCCGAACTTGCCGGATTGATGGCGGAAGTTTCGGCGCGGCTGAAGCTGTCCGGAACCGGCTCGCCGCAGGACGGCGGCCGCATGCGGCGTTCTCCGGCATTCCGTTGAGTGTCCTCCCGGGTCGCTGCCGCAACCCTTCCGAAATACGCAAAACCACCCGGATATCCGACGATGTCCGGGTGGTTCTTTGCGGTAACCAGTTTATCAGGCCGGCTTGCTTCGATCAGCTTCGCCGCTCCCTTCCGGCGTATCGGGTCTGATCCGAAACCAGGCGACATAGAGTGCCGGCAGGAAGAGCAGGGTGAGAACCGTGCCGACGATGATGCCGCCCATCATCGCGACCGCCATCGGCCCCCAGAAGATCTCGAAAGAGATCGGGATGAGCGCCAGCGTGGCCGCCGCTGCCGTCAGCATGATCGGGCGCATGCGGTGTTCGGTGGCCTCGATCACCGCGTTCCACGGATCGCGGCCCTCCGCGCGCAGATGCTCGATCTGCACGATGAGGATGACCGAGTTGCGGATCAGGATGCCGATCAGGGCCAGCACGCCGAGGATGGCGACGAAGCCGAGCGGCGAGCCGGTTGCGACGAGTGCGATCACCACCCCGATCAGGGCCAGCGGCGCGACGCTCGCCACCAGGAACAGCCGGTGGAAGCTCTGCAGCTGGAACATCAGGAGCGTCGCCATGACGAACAGCATCAGCGGCACCACCGCGATGATCGGCGCATTCGACTTGGCGCTCTGTTCCGCCGAGCCGCCGAGTGTCAGCACGTAACCTGCCGGCAGTTTCTGGCGGAATTCCTCGATCTGCGGCGCTAGCTGGCCAACGACGGTCGATGGCTGCAGGTCGGAGGTCACCGCCGCCTGGATGGTGATGACCGGCGAACGGTCACGACGCCAGACTACAGGCTGTTCCAGCGCGGTGCGGAAGTTTGCCACTGCGCCGAGCGGCACGGATTTGCCGTTGGCGGCCGGCAGCTGGAGGTTTTCCAGCGTTTCCAGCGATCCGCGTTCGGTTGTCTCCGAGCGCGCCACGACATCGACGAGATAGATGTCGTCGCGGACCTCGGTGATCGTCGCGCCTTCGGTGACGCTGTTGAGGGCAGAGGCGATGCTCTGCGAGCTGACGCCGAAACGGCGCGCCTGGTCCTGCAGCACATCCACCTTGACCTGCCGCGACGGCTCGAACCAGTCCATCGCCATGCTGCCGAGATTGGGATTGGCGCCGACGATCGCGGCGAGCGCTTGCGAATAATCCCGCACCTTCTGGATATCCGGGCCGCTCAGCCGGTATTCGACCGGCTTGCCGACCGGCGGGCCGATGTCGAGCAGCTTCACGAAGGCGTCGGTGCCGGGGAACGTCCTGTCGAGATAGGCCTGTAGATCCGGCCGCAGCCGGTCGCGGTCTTCGAGGCTCTTCGTGACGATAACGGTCTGGCCGAAATAGCGGCCCGGCGGCTGCACGTCGAAAGACAGGATGAAGCGCGGCGAACCCTGACCGACATAACTCGAATAGTGGTCGATCGCGGTATTGCCGACGAGTTTCTCCTTCTCGAACTGCCGGATCTGCCTGTTCGTCTCGTGGATCGAGACGTTCTGCGGCAGGTTCCAGTCGACGATCAGTTCGACGCGGTCCGACGCCGGGAAGAACTGCTGCTGCACGAAGCGATAGCCGTATAGCGAGGCGCCGAAGGCTATGATCGTTACCCCTAGCGTGATCCACTTGAACCGCATGCACGCGCGCAGCAGCGCGCCGAAGATGCGGATCGTCGCGCCGCGCTTCTCGGCATGTTTCTTCAGCTTCTCCGGCAGGAGCGACACACCGAGAAGTGGCGTGAACAGCACTGCGACGACCCAGGAGACCATCAACGAGACGCCGATCACCACGAAGAGCGAGAAGGTGAATTCGCCGGCATTGCTGTCGTTGAGGCCTATCGGCATGAAGCCGGCGACGGTGACGATCGTCCCGGTCAGCATCGGGAAGGCAGTCGATGTGTAGACATAGGTGGCGGCCTTTCTCAGGTCGTCTCCCTCCTCCAGCCGCGCGACCATCATCTCCACCGCTATCATCGCATCGTCGACCAGCAGGCCGAGCGCGATGATCAGGGCGCCGAGCGAGATGCGTTGCAGCGAGATGCCGCTATATTCCATGACGACGAAGGTGATCGCGAGAACCAGCGGGATGGAGATCGCCACCACCAGACCGGCGCGGATCCCGAGGCTGAGGAAGCTGATGACGAGCACGATCGCTACCGCCTCGAACAGCGCCTTGGTGAAGCCGGACACGGCTTCCTCGACCACGGCCGGCTGGTCCGAGACACGGCTGACCTCGACGCCGACCGGCATTTCGCCGAGGATGGCCGCCATGCGCCCATCGAGCGCCTTGCCGAAATCGAGCAGGTTGGCACCCGGCTTCATGCCGATGGCAAGGCCAATCGCCGGCTTGCCGTTGACGCTGAACAGCGACTGCGGCGGATCGACATAACCGCGCCTCACCTCCGCGATGTCGGAGAGCGGGAAGAAACGGTCGTTGATGCGCAGGTTGATCGTCCGCAGGCTCTCTTCCGAGGAGAACTGGCCGCTGACCCTGAGCGCGATCCGCTCCGCCCCCGTTTCGACGACGCCGGATGCGTTGACCGAATTCTGCGCCTGCAGGGCGGCCGCGATCGACTGGCTGTCGAGGCCGAGTGCGGCGATCTTGCGGGTGGAGAATTCGAGATAGATGACCTCGTCGCGGGCGCCGATCACCTCGACATTGCCGATATCGGCAAGCGTCAGGATCTTCGTGCGGGCGTCTTCCACATGGTCGCGCAGCTGGCGCTCCGAAAGGCCGTCGCTGGTAAAGGCGTAGATATTGCCGAATACGTCGCCGAAACGGTCGTTGAAGAAGGGGCCGACGACGCCCTGTGGGAACTCCCCGCGGATATCTCCGATCATGTTGCGGACGCGTTGCCAGGTCGCCTGGACGTCCTTCGCCTTCACCGTGCTCTGCAGGTCTACATAGATCAGCGCCTGGCCGGCGGTCGTCATGCTGCGGCTGACATCCAGCGTTTCCAGCTCCTGCAGCTTCTTCTCGATGCGGTCGGTGACCTGTAGCGACATTTCCTCGGCGGAGGCGCCCGGCCACTGCACCTGGACAGTCATGGTCTTGATGGTGAAGGACGGATCTTCCTCGCGGCCGAGATCGATGTAGGCCATCGCGCCCGCGATCGTGAAGACGATCATGAAATACCAGACGAGGGAACGGTGTTCGAGCGCCCAGTCGGAGAGGTTGAACTTCTTCATTGTCCGCTGTCCTGTTCGAATTCTACGGCTTGGCCTTCCCTGAGGCTGTTGACGCCGGCGACGACGACCCGCGATCCGGGCTGGAGGCCGCCCCTGATCTCGACGGCCGCGCCGCGCTTCTCGCCGAGTTCGACCTCTACCGAGGTGACCTTCGACGCCTGCGGGTCGACGATCCACACGCGCGGCTTCCCGCTCTCCCTCTGCAGCACCGCATGGGCGGGGATCTGCAGGCCGGTGGAGCGCTCGGTCGCGGAGATGGCGGTGACCGTCGAGCCGAGGCGGAATGCCTCGGGCGGGTTGTCGAGCGTCAGCTTGACCCGGCGCGTGCGGGTGAGAGGGTCGGCGGCCGGCGTGATTTCCCGCACCGTCGCGGTCGTCTGGAACTCTCGGTTCAACTGCAGGCTGACGAGGAACGGCGTCCCGACGCGGACATCTGCGAAGGCAGCATCCGGAACGTCGAGGACGGCGTCGCGGGCGCCGAGTTCGGCGAGCGTCGCCACCGGCTGGCCGGCGGAGACGGTCTGTCCAACCTCGGCGGAGACCTCCCGGACGACGCCGTCGAAGGCGGCCGTCAGGTTGGCGTAGGAAAGCTGCTCCCCTGCCTTCACCAGATTGGCCTCCGCTTGCCTCAGCGAGGCCTGCGCGGCCTCGTAACCCTGGCGGGCTTCTTCCAGCGCCGCTTCGGTCGTTGTTCTGCTGGCAAACAGCTCCCGTTGTCGGCGGAAGCCAGTTTCGGCATTGTCGAGCGAGGCCCTTGCGCTCGCGACCTGCGCCTCCGCGCTGCTTACCGTCAGTTCCAGCGACAGCGGATCGATCGCGGCCAGCAGGTCGCCCTTCTTCACCTGCTCGCCGACATCTGCCGGTCGCGCGATGATGCGGCCGAGCACCAGAAAGGCCTGCCGGGTTTCGACACGCGCTTCCACCGTGCCGGCAAACGTGGCGCCCGGCACCCTCGTTTCGGTCACGACCGTCGAGAGGACGGGCCGGACCGGGACAGGCGCGGCCTCCTGTTCGCTGCAGGCGGCGAGCAGCAGTGCTGCAGGGAGGAAGGCAATGGGACGGAAGTTGGCCGAAAGGCGCATCATGGCTTTGCCTCCTCGGCTTGCGAAGCGAGCTGCGAGACGGTCTGGCCGATGCGCAGCAGCTTGCCGCCTTCGGTGACGACGAGATCGCCGACATCGAGACCGCCGAGCACCTGGAAGAGGCCGGTCTGGAATGTACCGAGTTCGACGCGTTTCAGGGAAACCCGGCTTGTCTCAAGGTCCACCAGCCAGACGGCCGGGTAACCCGCGGTGGATGTGAGCGCCGTCCAGGGCAGCACGACGGCATCGTTCTCGACCGAGCGGAAGCTACCCGAAACGGGCGCCCCGAGCGGAAAGTCGGCGGTATTTTCGGGCAGCGAGACCTTCACCATCAGCGTGCCGGTTTCCAGATCGATGGCCGGCGAGACTTCCTCGATCGCTCCCTCGACCGTGCGGGAGCCCGTATTCAGCATGGAGACCGCGACCGGGGTCTGGCGACGGGTGAGGAGCGTGTTTTCCGGCACGTTGAACACCGCCTCCCGGCGGTTGCCGCGCGCCACCGAAAGGACCGGCTGCGCCTCCTGCGCGATCTGCCCCGGCTCGCCGTCGCGACTCAGGACGATGCCGGACGCCGTTGCGACAAGGCGCGTGTAGGAGAGCGCGTCCTGCGCCGAGGCTAACTCGCTGCGGGCGGAGGCGACGCCGTTTTCGGAGGTCTTCAGCGCCTTTTTCGCTTCGTCCAGCGAGGATTTCGGCGTGACGCCCTGGATAAAGAGGCTGTTCTGGCGCTGCCATGCGGAGCGGGCGCGCTCCAGCTGCGCCTCGGCGGCCCTCAGGCCAGCGGTGGCGATATCGAGATCGGCGCGCTGCTGCCGGTCGTCGAGTTCCGCCAGAAGCTGCCCTTCGCCTACCGTCTCGCCGACATCCACATGTATGGCGGTGATCCGCCCGGAAACGCGGAAGGCCAGATCTGACTGGTCCTGCGCCGCGATCTCGCCGGTGAAGGTGCTTGCCGACGTCGCCGGCCCCTTGGAAACGATCGAAGTCCTGACGAAGGCCGGCTGTGGGGCGGGCTCGTCCTCCTGACTGCAGGAGACGAGCGCGACCGCGAGGATGCAGGCCGTGAAGGGCGGCTTCACGGCCGCAGGGAGAAAATTTCGTGCCTTGATCATGATGAAATCCGCCGGTTCCTGATGAAATCGCGAACGCTGCCCGAATCCGTGGATGCGGGCAGGCAGAGCATGTCTTCGGGGATTACGGTGTATGCCCGGCGCTTTGCCCGGCCTTTGCAACAATGTTACGGTTTGTTGCAGCAGGTGCAGGGTCGAAGCGACTATAACGGACAGCAAAAGGCGGCACGTCATGCGGCAGATGACGTGCAACCCTTGACGTCCGGTCCCTTCGCGTGCGGCTGGCGGCGTGACGTGGTGCGATGCCGTGTGGTCAGATGCGGGTTGACTCACCACCCTGCCATGGGGTGGAACTTTCGCTCTGGCCGCCCGCAACGGCTTCGAGGCAGCCGATCAGCTGCTCGCGCAGATCGTGGAGGGCACCGGCAAAGACATCGGCCTCGTCGCCATAGATTAAGGCCAGGTCGCCGACTTCGCTATAGGCTGCAGCCTCGGTGACGCATCCGATGTCCGGCTTTTCGGCGGACATCCCCGGAACCGAAAGCTTCGGCGCAAGCAGTTCCATCGAGCCGGCAGCGGTGGCGGCGAGAATGACGGCGGTCGCTGCCGCGATACTGGAAAGTCCCATGAAAATCTCCTTCGAGGCAGGCGGTGCGTCGCCCGCCCGCACCCGGAGCTCCGGGCGGGCGACGGCACGTCGGGGTCTCTTCGATAGGGCGCCTCAGTTCTTCCGCTTCGCCTGAAGCGCGGTGAGCGTCTCGGAGCAGGCCTTGGAGAGCTGGCTCTTCTTTTCCTGCACGCAGGACAGAAGCTGACCGCCACCGGGTTGGATACCCGCGCAAAGCCGCTGGATGTCCTCCTTGCAATTGTCGCGCAGGGCGATCCTGTTCGACATGGAGAGTTGCTGGGCCGAAGCGGAGCCGGCGGCGGTCAGCAGGAAGAGGGCGGCGATATATCTGTGCATCTGGAAATCCTTGTCTGTTCGGGGAAGGAGACTGCGGGCAAAGACCCGGCAATCGCGAACGGAGCCGGTCGCCTGTCCGGATGTCGCTCAAGTCCCCGACCGGATCGGGGCTTTGCTGAGATGCGGCGCATGACAATGGCTCCTGTCATCAGACGATGATGGAGACGGTTTCCCATCCCCACGTCTCGTACGGATTTCCGATTTGTTTCGGTATTTTGCAGGACGCCGACATTCATGCCGGAATTGAAGGGAGCACGATCCTGGATCGTGCTCCTGCCGTGTTCGAAGCATGGGCCTGATGGTCTCGGGCGCCGTTTGCATCTTGCTTACCCGGATTGCGAATGAAGGGCGATGCAAACTGGAACGGATCTCAGGTAGTGATGCTCTTGGCGTCTCGGGACGGCATTCGTGAGCCGACGCGAAACACACGCGGCAACGCCATCCGCGCAACTTTGCCGGCTCAAGATGGGGGCGGCTGCGGCATCGATATAGGGCAGTCCGGGTATCGATATCCGGCAAGTTACTGACATTTCGTGGATTTCGGCGATTTCCCGATATCTTCCCGTCTCGACGGACTCGCCGAGCCCATGGCATGCGTCTATAATCGCTCCACATTCATGACGGGGCTGAAATGAACGACGACGTTGAATCCACGCGGCCTGTAAATCAGAAGTTCGTGCCCGTCTGCGCCATCGGCGCCTCCGCAGGCGGCGTTACAGCCCTGCAGGGCCTGTTCCGCCAATTACCCAGCAATCTGGGTCTTGCCTACGTGGTGATCCTTCACCTCTCGCCTGACCAGCCGAGCGCGTTGAGCGACATCCTTTCCGGCTGCACGCGCATGCCCGTTCATCAGATCCAGGATGGCCCGACCCTGAGGCCCGACTGCGTCTATGTCATCCCGCCCGACCGCGAACTGGTGATCGAGGGCGATAACGTTACCGCACGCCCCTTCAGCGAACCGCGGGGGCGACGTGCCCCGATCGACATGTTCTTCCGCTCCGTCGCGGCCGCGCGCGGGGACGGTGTTGCGATCGTGTTGTCCGGTGCCGGCGCCGATGGAACCCTGGGTGTTCAAGCCGTCAAGGAGGCCGGCGGCGTCATCATGGTGCAGGAGCCGGCCGAGGCTTCCTTTCCGTCCATGCCGCAGAATGCCATAGCCTCCGGCGTTGCCGATTTCGTGGCGCCGCTCGCAAGGCTGGCCGAGCGGCTGGCGGAGGTCGCCCACAGCAAGGAGGCCGTTCGGTCTCTCGACATGGACGGTAGCGCCAACGATCTCCGGCGCATCGTCGCATTCCTTCGCGCCCGCACGGGCCATGACTTTTCGAGCTACAAGCGCGCCACGGTCATGCGGCGGGTTCTCCGCCGTATGCAGGTCTGCCGGACCGACACGGTCGCGGAATATGCCAACTACCTCTCGACGACGCCCGAGGAGGCCAAGGAGCTTTTCTCGGACCTGCTGATTTCCGTGACGATGTTCTTTCGCGATCCCCGTGCCTTCGAGGCGCTGGAGCGGCAGGCGATCAAGCCGATCTTCGACGATCTCGATCCCGACAAGGAAGAGAGCATCCGCGCCTGGGTCGTCGGCTGCGCTACGGGCGAGGAGGCCTACAGCGTCGCCATGCTCCTGCACGAGGAGGCGGACCGGCGGAAGATGCGGGTCCAGTTTCAGATCTTTGCGTCCGATCTCGATGAAGGCGCACTCGCAACCGCGCGGGAGGGCCGTTATCCGCGGTCGATCGAGGCCGACGTTTCCGACGAGCGCCTTGCCCGGTTCTTTGTCGACGAGGGCTCGCATTACCGGGTTCGCAAGGAGCTGCGCGAAAGCGTGCTTTTTGCCACGCACAGCGTATTGAAGGAGCCGCCCTTCATGCGGCTCGATCTCATTACTTGCCGCAATCTGATGATCTACCTGGAACGGGCGCTGCAACAGCAGATCTGCACGATCTTCCACTACGGTCTGAAGCCGGGCAAGTTTCTGTTCCTCGGCTCCGCGGAAACGGCGGATTCGGCAGCCGACCTGTTTGCGCCGCTCGATCGCGACGCGCGCATTTACGCGTCGCGACCGCAAGCCGTCCATTCGCTGCCGATCCTGCCGCAGTTTACCGCCCCCGAGCGCTTCGTCGCTTCGGATCAGATCCTCTCGGGAAGAAACGAGCGGAGCGATCTGCCGGTAACGCTGCATGTCTCGGCGCTGGAGCGTACCGCGCCGGCGAGCGCGATCGTGGATGGTGCCCACAACATCGTGCATCTTTCGCCGAGTGCCGGCCGTTTCATTCTCCATTCGGGTGGGCCGGTCTCCAACCAGCTGCCTGCCATAGTCCGGCCCGAACTTCGTCTCGACCTCAGGCTCGCGCTGACCCGTGCGCTGGAGGGCAAGGAACCCACGCTCACCCACCCGACGGCGGTCCTGATGGAAGGCCAGAAGCGCAGGATTTCGATGCATGTCGCACCGGTCCCCAACGATACGCATATGGGCGCGCAGGCCCTTGTCCTGTTTCTCGACGGCGGCGGAATTCTCGACGAGGAAGAGACCGACATATCCTCCGATGCCCGTCCCGATGAAGTCCGCCGCCTTCATGCCGAACTGAAGGCCGCGCAGGAGGCCGTGGCCGCCAGCCGCGCGGGCCACGAAGCCTCCATCCAGGATCTCAGGGCGACGAACGAGGAACTCCAGTCGATCAACGAGGAGTACCGCTCGACCGCCGAGGAACTCGAAACGTCGAAGGAAGAGTTGCAGTCGATCAATGAGGAGCTGCATACCGTCAATGCCGAATTGAAGAGCAAGCTCGCGAGCATTTCCGTCGCCCATAGCGACCTGCAGAATCTGACCGACGCGACCGAGGTCGGCACGCTGTTTCTCGACGGCGACCTGCATATCAAGATGTTCACGCCGCCGATCGCCGATCTCTTCAACATCACGCGGGCGGATATCGGCCGTACCATAACCGATTTCTCGCATCGTCTCGAGCATGACGGGATCGATGACGACGCACGACAGGTATTGAGGCGGCTTGCCCCCGTCGAGCGCGAGGTGCGCAGCCGGGATGGCCACTCCTATGTCATGCGCATGCGGCCCTACCGCACCATCGAAGACCGGATCGACGGCGTCGTCGTCACCTTCTTCGACATCACGGAACGGCTCAAGGCGGAAGCGGCGCTTGCCCGATCCGAAGAGAAATACCGCACCATCTTCAATTCGATCGATGAAGGCTTCTGCGTGGTCGAGGTCATTCTCGACGAAGACGGAAAGCCGAGCGATCTTCTCCATCTGGAGGCAAACCCGGCCTACGAGCGATATACGGGCTTGAAAGACGTCGTCGGCAGGCGCGCGCTGGAGTTCGTGCCGGAAGGCGGTTCATGGATTGATTTCTATGGCAACGTGGCTCTGACGGGAGAGCCCGCACGCAGTGAGGACTTCCTGCCCGCGCCGGTCTCGCGCTGGATCGCAGCCTATGCGTCGCCCGTCGGCGGCAAGGAAAGCCTGAAGGTCGCAATTGTCTTCAACGACGTCACCACGCGCAAGCGCGCCGAGGAGGCGCTTCGCGAGAGTGAGGAGAGGCAGAGTTTCCTGCTCAAGCTCAGCGACACCTTGCGAGCGGAGACAGGCGTAGAGGCAGTCGGCAATCGCGCCGTTCAAATGATCGCCGAAAGACTGGGGCTAGAGCG
>JBQGDG010000180.1:0-4644 GCA_052038935.1 Neorhizobium sp.
GATCTCGATGTCGCCGTTCTCTATACGCCGCACCATCTCCCCGATCTATACTACGAACGGCTCGGGGATGTGGCATACACGATGGTCAGCACGCGGTTTCGGGCAATCGCGGAGACAAGGCTCGACGATTACATCCGAGCAAGCTATTCGCCGGCTTTCGACCGCGCGCATCGGCTGACAATGCCCGAATTTGCAGCGGCCCCTTTGACGACGGGACGCAATGCCATCGTCGCCGATCTGCTCGTCACTCTGGGCGGCACGGCCTATGTGCTCAAGGCGACCTCGGAAAGGCTGCTTGAAATGAAACAGGTACATGCCGTCGAAGGATCGACGGACATCCTCCAGACTGTCTATGCCGCCACCAATGTCAGATCCAAGCACAGCCATCAGCATCGGCGGCTGGTGCATATACTGTCGACACTTCTCCAAAGCCTGTAATCTGCGACTTACATCACATAGATGTATGCGATGCTTTATTTTTGCGGATGAAAACTTGCACTCGTTGATATTGCTGGCTTTCCGGGCCGCTTAAATACTCAATACTGCACCCGCACCCGATTCACTAACACGAGTCTCTGTATTAGCATCGTATTTGCGAGATGATTCGCAAATAACGCTAATGATTGGCGAGGCTAACTTGAACGCGCAAAGTCATGTACTCGACCATGGCCGGTCGATCGAGCATTGGGCAATGAACCGCGCTCACCAGATCGTCGTGCATCAGGGCATGCGGCTGGTCGAATCCGCCCAGAGCCTCGACAGGAAGCAGACGAGCGTCAATACCTATGCTCTTCGCAAGGCGATCATGGAATGCCTCATCGAAGCGATGACCGATGGTCCGGTGCCGGCAGAATAGCCACTCGAAGGATCCATCACCGAAATTTGAAGCCCCTAGGGCGACCGGAGGGCGCGCAGGATTGATCCTGTGCTACAGTCCGGCAATCGATACTGCAGTGAGTGGAACGCCCATGCTTACAGCACTTGCGATGCTTCTCAGCTTGTCCGCGGCCGGCACGGCGATGCCGCAGGGAGGGCAGGAGGTGGACGTCGAACTCGTGCTGGCAGTCGATACCTCCCGTTCGATGGACTACGAGGAAGCCCGCATCCAGCGCGAGGGCTATGTCTCGGCAATCAAGCACAGGGAATTCATCGATGCCGTGAAAGGCGGACTGACCGGCCGCATAGCCATCAGCTATTTCGAATGGGCCGGCGACGTCGTGCAGGGATCGGTGATCGATTGGCACGTCATCGAGAACGAGCAGGACGCGATCGACTTCGCCGACAAGCTTGCAGCGCGCCCCGTCGAGATGCAGCGACGCACGTCGATCTCGGCAGCGATCGCCAAAGGGGCGACAATGCTGGTCTCCGGCCCCTATCACGGCATGCGCCAGGTCATCGACGTATCCGGCGACGGGCCCAACAATTCCGGCAACCCGGTCACCCCTGCGCGCGACAGGGCCGTCGAAGCGGGAATAGTCATCAATGGGCTGGCGATCATGCTTCGCCCCTCGGGCACGCCCGGCGGGCTGGACCAGTATTATGGCGACTGTGTCATCGGCGGTCCGGGATCCTTCGTTCTGCCCGTCCACAAGATCGAGGACTTCGGTGTGGCGGTGCGCCGCAAACTCGTGATGGAGGTGAGCGGGCTGCAGCCGCCAGCCCAGGTTCGGCGCATTGCCGACAAACCCGCCGGCACGGACTGCCTCGTTGGCGAAAGACAGTGGCAGGACATGTTCGATCGCTGAGACTTGCTCTCAGGTCGGAAGCGATTGTACCCAGCGACGCACCTTGCCGGCCATGGCCTGCAGATGGTCCGACGCCGTAAAGCCGGAAACCGACTTGCGCGGTTTCAGGTCGTGGTCGCCGTCATCCAGCCAGAACAGTTCGATCGATCTGGAAAGCGAGTAGCTTTCGACCTCGGCACGGGTGCCGAATGGATCCCTCGTACCTTGGACGATGAGGGTCGGCGTCCGAAGCGGCTCCAGATGGGCAGTTCGCAACTGCTGCGGCTTTTCGGGCGGGTGAAAAGGATAACCCAGACAGAGAAGACCGGAAATGTCGCTCTTGGCGAACAGACGGTCCGCGACCATGCTTGCCACCCGTCCGCCCATCGATTTTCCGCCGATGATCAGCGGACCACGTGGAGCAAGTGAAGACGCTGCAAGTTCATATTCCCCGATCAGCTGCTCGGCTTTCGGCGGCGGCTTTCGCACCCCCGACCGACGCGCCGCCATATAGTCGAACTCGAAGCGCTCCACGCGAAATCCTTCGTGTGCCAACGCCTCGGCCGAGGCGGTCATCGCCGCGGAATCCATGGGCGCGCCGGCGCCGTGCGCAAGGAGGATGGTAGTGTGTGCATCGTTCGGTCCGTTCGTCAGAAAGTCCATCTGATCCGTCTCTCCGCTACGGTTTGGTACGCTGGCATGCGCTGGTCAATCGGCGTGAAAACCCTATTTGACCAGCTTCGCCTCGGCAATCGAAACGGAGGCGGCGGAGCATCAGGATTTGGCAAGAGCGGCGCAATTGGAGGAGCAGCGACCGGCCGAGGAGTTGCACGACTTCCTCGTTGGTCTGGGGCGTGGCGGAGCCGGGGCCCTTCTTTTTGCCGTGCCCATGCTGATGACGATGGAGCTCTGGGAACTCGGCGATTATATCGACAGGCAGAGGCTCCTTGTGATGCTTCTCGTCAACGGTCCGCTGCTGGTCCTGCTCGCACAACGGATCGGCTTCGAACGCACCTTCACATGGGTGCAGGCATTCCGGGACGCGACGATCGCCTTCGGGCTCGGGATCGCCATCAGCGCCATCACGTTGACGTTGCTCGGTATACTGAAGCCCGACGTGACGGCTTCCAGCATCGTCGGCAGGATCGCGATCCAATCGGTGCCCGCCAGCATCGGTGCGCTGCTCGGTCGTTCCCAGCTTGGCGGTAGAGGCGGCAGCGAAGATGAAGACAACCAGGATGACGACGTCGTGCCCGACCGATTGTCGCCGAGTTTCGCCCACGAACTTTTTCTTATGGGGGTCGGTGCGCTCTTTCTCAATCTCAACGTCGCGCCGACGGAAGAGGTCATCCTCATCTCCTACAAGATGACACCCTGGCATGCGCTCGGCACCATCTTGCTGTCGATCGCCATCATGCACGCTTTCGTCTATGCGGTTTCCTTCCGGGGCACGCATCAGATCCCCGACGGAACCCCGCGCTGGCACGCGTTTTTCCGCTTCACGCTGCCCGGCTATATCGTCACGATGTTGATCAGCCTCTATGTACTCTGGATCTTCGGCCGGCTGGACGACACCGGAGCGACGCAGATACTGATGTCGGCGGTCGTCCTGTCCTTTCCGGGCGCCATCGGCGCGGCATCGGCCCGGCTCATTCTGTGATGGTTCAGAAAATGGCGCAGACCCGACAGCGGAATTCTCGAAAGACACCGGCGGCGACGAGCAGCGAAGCACGCAGGATCGAATGGGCGACAGGCCTTGTCTCCGCACTCATCGTTGCGGCGATGATTGCCTGGGTCGCCTGGGAAGCGCTGACCGAAACGGAAACGCCGCCGGCATTTACCGTGACGGTCACGGATCGCGCGGCGGTCGAGTCGGGATATCGCATCGTGTTCGACGTTGCCAACACCTCGCCGCAGACCGCTGCGACTGTCGTCGTCCGCGGCGAAGTCCTCGATGGCCAGACCGTGATCGAGGATGCGGATGTGACTTTCGACTATGTACCGGGCCGGTCAAAGGCCTCGGGTTCACTGTTTTTCTCGCAGGATCCCGGGACCCGGACCGTCCGCCTCAGGGCAATCGGCTTCACCGACCCCTGAACGCTTTGCAAATCAAAGAGCTTCAGTAGGGCAGACCGACATAGTTCTCGGCGAAGGATGTCGATGCCGCTTCCGAGGAGACGAGATAGTCCAGCTCGGCGTCCTGTATCCTTCCGGCGAAATCTCCGTCGTCGGGAAAACGATGCATCATCATGGTCATCGACCAGGAAAAGCGGACTGCGCGCCAGACGCGTTTCAGTGCCTTTTCCGAATAGGCGTGCAATCCCTCGTCACTCCTGTCCGCATAGTGACGCTTCAGCCCCTCGAAGAGATAATGCACATCGCTCATCGCGAGGTTCAGTCCCTTCGCCCCGGTCGGCGGCACGATATGAGCCGCGTCCCCCACCAGGAACAATCTCCCGAAGCGCATCGGCTCGGTCACGAAGGATCTGAGAGGGGCCAAGGACTTTTCGAATGAAGGGCCTGTCGTCAGCTGGTCGGCATGATGCTCGGGCAGCCGGCGACGCAGCTCTTCAAAGAAACGCTCGTCCGGCCAATCCTCGATCCTCTCGTCCGCCGGGCATTGGATGTAGTAGCGGCTGCGGGTGGGCGAACGCATGGAACACAGGGCAAATCCGCGCTCGTGCCTGGCATAGATCAATTCATCGTTGACCGGCGGGACCTCCGCCAGGATGCCCAGCCAGCCGAAGGGATAGACGCGTTCGAAGGTCCGGATCCGCTCCGCCGGTATGCTTTTCCGGCTCACGCCGTGATATCCGTCGCAGCCGGCGATGAAATCGGCATCGATACGGTGTTCACGCCCATGCTTGCGATAGGTGAGACGGGCTGTTTCCCGGTCGATGTCGTGGACTGCGACATCCTC
>JBQGDG010000181.1:0-3353 GCA_052038935.1 Neorhizobium sp.
CACCTGGCGCTTCGGATACTGGATCAGCAGGCGCCTCTGGGCACGCTCCACGAAGACGATCAGGGCGATCACGCAGATCGCGACGATGATCACCGCGAGAATCAGTCCGGTCGACAGAGCGCCGGTGCGGCCGAGTTCCAGTGTTCCGGCAAGGGCGGACGGCAGGCCCGCGGCGATGCCGGCGAAGATGATCAGAGAGATGCCGTTGCCGATGCCGCGCGAGGTGATCTGTTCACCGAGCCACATCAGGAACATGGTGCCGCCGAGAAGGGTGACGACCGTCGATACGCGGAAGAACCAGCCCGGATCGGTGACGATGCCCTGCCCGCTCTCGAGGCCTGCGGCAATGCCGTAGGCCTGCAGCGTGCCGAGAATCACCGTACCGTAACGGGTATACTGGTTGATGATCTTGCGACCCTGCTCGCCTTCCTTCTTCAAGGCTTCGAGCGACGGGACGACGGAGGTCATCAGCTGCACGATGATGGATGCGGAGATGTAGGGCATGATGCCGAGGGCGAAAATCGCCATGCGCTCTACGGCGCCACCGGCAAACATGTTGAAGAGACCCAGGATACCCCCTGCCTGGCCGCGGAAGGCCTGCGCATAGGCTTCCGGATTGAGGCCCGGAAGCGGGATATGGGTGCCGAGACGGTAGACGAGCAGAGCGGCAAGCGTGAACCACAGCCGCTTCTTGAGGTCTTCTGCCTTGGCGAAGGTCGAAAAATTAAGATTTGAGGCGAGTTGTTCCGCTGCAGAAGCCATGCATTTCTCCGCCCGATCACTCTCCGCGGGCGAAAACTGCCTCCGCCGGAAAGCGGTCGTAAATTCTGGTTCAAAAAACCGGGCGCGGGAGATTGCAGATGCAATCGGATGCCTCACCCTGTTTCCGTATGATCCGGGCCCCTTAGGGTCGCCAGCGGGGCCGCCAGATCGTGAGGCTCACATATGGACATAAAATCGCCCGGTGTGAAGCACACGCCGGGCGATTTTAAACGTTTTACTCTGCGGCAGTTTCAACTGCTTCGAGCAGCTTGACCGAACCGCCAGCCTTTTCGATCTTCTCGACGGCAGCCTTGGAAGCGCCGGCAACTTCGATCGAGACCTTGGCGGTCAGTTCGCCACCCGACAGGACGCGAACGCCGTCCTTCGGACGACGGATGACGCCGGCTGCCTTGAGGGCAGCAGCATCGATCGTTGCCTTCGGGTCGAGCTTCTTGGCATCGATCGCGGTCTGGATACGGCCGAGCGATACGGTGACGTATTCAGAAGCGAAGATGTTGGTGAAGCCGCGCTTCGGCAGGCGACGATAGATCGGCATCTGGCCGCCTTCGAAGCCCTTGATGGCAACGCCGGAGCGAGCCTTCTGACCCTTGACGCCGCGGCCGCCGGTCTTGCCCTTGCCCGAACCGATACCGCGACCTACGCGGATACGATCCTTGGAAGAGCCTTCGTTGTCCTTGATCTCATTCAGTTTCATGGTCAATTCCTCCGTCTCACTTCTCGTCGACGACGCGAACGAGATGCTGGACAGCCCGGATCATGCCACGAACGGAAGGCGTATCTTCCAGAGTGCGGGTCCGGTGCATCTTGTTGAGGCCCAGACCGATAAGCGTCTTGCGCTGGATTTCCGGGCGGCGGATAGGCGAACCGATCTGTTCGATCGTGATCGTCTTTGCTTCAGTCTTCTTCGTAGCCTTAGCCATGGATCAGACTCCTCTTATTCTTCCGACGCATTGCCGGAAGCGGCACGGCGCGCCTGGAGCGTGGCATATTTCATGCCGCGCTGGGCTGCGATGTCCTTCGGATGCACCTGATGCTTGAGGGCGTCGAACGTAGCGCGAATCATGTTGTAGGGATTCGACGAACCGGTCGACTTCGCCACGACGTCATGAACGCCGAGCGTTTCGAAGACGGCGCGCATCGGACCACCAGCGATGATACCGGTACCGGCCTTGGCCGAACGCAGCAGAACCTTGCCGGCGCCATGACGACCATTGACGTCATGATGCAGGGTACGGCCGTCACGCAGCGGTACGAAGATCAGGTCGCGCTTGGCAGATTCGGTCGCCTTGCGGATGGCTTCCGGCACTTCGCGAGCCTTGCCATGGCCGAAGCCGACGCGGCCCTTCTGGTCGCCGACGACGACGAGAGCAGCGAAACCGAAACGACGGCCGCCCTTGACGACCTTGGCGACGCGGTTGATCGCGACCAGCTTGTCGACGAATTCGCTATCGCGTTCTTCACGGGCCTGGCGGTCTTCGCGCTGGCCCCTTCTTTCCTGTGCCATTGTCCTTGTCCTTTTTCTTTTGCGGGTGGAACGGCAGGTTCACATTGATTCCGGAGAACCGGAGGAGATGCGGCAAAACCGCAATTCGCCCGGCCTCCCCTTTCAGGCAGGCCGGGCGAAATTTCTTAGAAGCTCAGACCGCCTTCGCGGGCAGCTTCAGCAAGTGCCTTGATGCGGCCGTGATAGATGAAGGCGCCGCGATCAAACACGACGTCCGTCACGCCAGCCTGGGAGGCGCGCTCTGCAACCAGCTTGCCGACGGCAGCAGCTGCTGCAACGTCCGCACCGGTCTTCAGCGACTTGCGCAGGTCGACGTCGAGCGTGGAAGCGGCTGCAAGCGTGCGGCCGGCCACGTCGTCGATGACCTGGACATAGATGTTCTTGGACGAGCGGTGAACCGACAGACGCGGACGGCCGTTTGCGACCTTCTTGATCTGACGGCGAACACGGCTCGCACGCTTTGTGAGTGCTTCTTTTCTGGTAGCCATGATACCGCGTCCTTACTTCTTCTTGCCTTCCTTGCGGACGATCCGTTCCTCGGCGTACTTGACGCCTTTGCCCTTGTAGGGCTCGGGACCGCGGTATTCGCGGATTTCCGCGGCAACCTGACCGACCTGCTGCTTGTTGATGCCGGAGACGATGATTTCCGTCGGCTTCGGCACGGCAATGGTGATGCCCTGCGGGGCTTCGTAGACCACGTCGTGGGAGAAGCCGAGCTGCAGCTGCAGGTTCTTGCCCTGCATGGCAGCGCGGTAACCGACGCCGTTGATCTCGAGCTTGCGCTCGTAGCCGTCCTTGACACCCTTGAAGATGTTCTCGATCATCGTGCGGGACATGCCCCACTTCGAACGAGCATCCTTGGTCTGGTTGACCGGGGTGACCGATACAGCGTTATCCTGGAGTTCGAGCTTGATTTCGTCGTTTGCGACGAAGAACAGCTCGCCCTTCGGGCCCTTTGCAGAAACCTTCTGGCCATCGACCGAAGCCGTGACACCTGCCGGAACCTGAACGGGCCTTTTACCGATACGAGACATTTTTTTATCCTGTCTGTCCGTTATGGAGATCC
>JBQGDG010000182.1:0-2465 GCA_052038935.1 Neorhizobium sp.
GCCGGACCAGAGGATGCGAAGCCTCCGAAAGCGCTCCATCCCGTGTTCCACGGCAGCTTCGACTGGCATTCCTGTGTCCACGGTTACTGGATGCTCGCCCGGCTGCTGAGACGGTATCCGGACGCTTCCGTCGCGGCCGACATCCGCATGCTGTTCGACGGCATGCTGGTTGCGGACAAGGTGGCCGGCGAATGCGCCACGATCGGCGCTCCGGCCATGCGCGGGTTCGAACGGCCTTACGGTTGGGGCTGGCTGCTGAAACTCGCAGCCGAACTGGAAGGACTGGAGAACGACCGCTGGGCACAAAGTCTTCGCCCTCTTACCGAGATCTTCGTCCAGCGCTTTTGCGATTTTCTGCCGATCGCCACCTATCCCGTGCGCGTCGGCACGCATTTCAACACCGCATTCGCCCTGAGGCTCGCGGCGGACTACGCGGACGCCGTCGGCGATGCGTCCCTGATGCAGACCCTCGCCGAAACCGCTTCGCGCTGGTACGAAAAGGACGAGGCCTGCCCCGCGTGGGGAGAGCCTTCGGGTGACGACTTCCTCTCCTCGGCGCTGATCGAAGCGGAATGCATGCGCCGACTGATGCCGCCGGAAGGGTTTATCCCGTGGCTGGACAAATTCCTTCCGGAGATTGCCGGGGGAAAGCCGGCGGTGCTTTTCTCGCCAGCCTCGGTCTCCGACCGCAGCGACGGCAAGATTGCCCATCTCGACGGCCTCAACCTGTCGCGCGCCTGGTGCTGGCGCTCGCTGGCAGCCGCTCTGCCGGACAGCGACCCACGTCGATCGATCATGGACGAGGCCGCGGGACGGCATCTCGCTATAGCCCTGCCCCATGTCGCCGGGGATTACATGGGCGAGCACTGGCTCGCGAGCTTCGCCACCCTGGCGCTGGAGGCGTAGGCCGGCGGTCGTCTCCGGCCGCCTGCAATCCGAGCGTCCTCACGGATGCATCCTGGCGCCCCTGGTGATCTTGTCGGCAATCTTCCTGTCCGCCCTCAACGCAATCCCCACCAGCCTCGCGTCGTCCGGGCCGAACCGCGCGAAGACTTCCCGGTTGGCGGCGTCGTGACCGGTCGAGAACATTTCCTCGATATAGGCGGAGGTCGTGACGCCGCGGTCCAGCGCCCGCCTGTGGACCGCCCTGAGCGTTTCCTGATCGGCGGACAGCACGACCATGGGCTGGATCGTCATGGGATTGTAGACATTCCCGCCGGCATCCCGATATGCTTCTCCGATGATCGTCGGCGACTGGGCGACGATGCCGCTGGTCAGAAATGCGGTGACGTTGAGCTTCTGCCAGATGGCGAGGTCATCGCGGACGACGATGGCGATCTTGGTGTCGAACATGCGGGAAAACTCCGTTCGGGGTGTCGAAAGAGCCGAACAACTAGCGCCTAGCGGCACAGATGATCTTGAACGTTCGTGCAAGGCTTCGCCCTGCGGGCGATCGTTCAGCGACGGCATGCGTATCGCCATGCCCTCCCGCGGCATCGAACGGATCGAAGCGCGCTTCCACGGCAACGGCTTCTCGCCGCATCGTCACGATACCTATGCGCTCGGCCTGACGCTGCACGGGATACAGACATTCCGCTATCGCGGTGCGGAACGCTTCAGCCAGCCCGGCAATGTCATCGTGCTACATCCCGACGACGTGCACGACGGCGCAGCCGGGACCGAGGACGGCCTGATCTACCGGATGATCTACCTGGCGCCCGAACTGATCGGCGCCGTGGACGGTCACCGCAGCAGCCTCCCCTTCGTCGCGGATCCGGTCGTGGCGGATGCGGGGCTGTGGCAGGCACTCGCCGAGGTTCTCGGCGACCTGGACCATGAGCCCGACGGGCTGGTGATGGACGACGTGGTGATGCGGGTCGCCGCCGGACTTTCCCGGCAGGCGGGCGGCGCCGCCAGGACGATGAAACCGGTCGCGAGGACGGCCGTGCTGCAAGCCCGTCAATTCCTCGAGGCGCATTGCGACGAGACGGTGCAGTCCGAGGCGCTCGAGGCTGTTACCGGGCTCGGCCGATACGAACTGGCGCGGCAGTTCCGCAGGCTGCTGGGCACCAGTCCGCATCGTTATCTCGTGATGCGTCGCCTTGACTGCGCCAAGCGGCATCTCACCGAGGGGCGAGGCCTGGCGGATGCCGCCGCGAGTTCGGGATTCGCCGACCAGGCACATTTCACCCGTCATTTCCGCCGGGCGTTCGGCATGACGCCCGGTCGATGGCTGGCCCTGAGGCGCGGCGCGGCCTAGCGAGGGAAATGCGGGATGCATCGGCGCAAACTCCCCTGGCGCCTGCGGAAATCCGGTCACCAAAGCTTCATCCAACCGTCAAACGGCGATCACGCAGGCGTCATGTGCCCTGCTTATGCGGATCATGTCTTCGACACGCCAACCAACGGGTGATTTCATGACCAAACTTCTTCTCGCTACCGTCGCGATCGCCGCTCTCTTCGCC
>JBQGDG010000183.1:0-7544 GCA_052038935.1 Neorhizobium sp.
GGCGGCACATGGCAGTGCCCCTGCAGCACGGGCCGGTTCTGCGTGGCGAGCATCAATATGCCTCCCGGTCGAAGCAGGCTCCGGATCCGCTCGAGAAACATGTCCTGATCCGCAACGTGAGAGAGGACTTCCAGCGTCACGATCACGTCGAAAGTGCCTTCGGGAAAGTCCAGCGTCATGAAATCTCCGGCGACGAACCGGATGGCCGGCCAGCGCTCCCGCGCGCGACCGAGCACAGCGTCAGAAAGATCCGTGCCCGTGACCTGGCCGTAGGCGCTGAGCTGCGGGCAGAACCAGCCCGTACCGCAGCCGACCTCGAGTATCCTGAGATTTTTTCTGCCGAGCTCCTGCATCCAACCGAGGATCACCCGTGCCTGGTCGAGGGACACCTGCGTCCTCTCCGCCTCGCGATGGTCCCTGTTCCAGCCATTCCAGAAAGAGGTCTGCTCCGACAACGCGGGCAGCTGTACCGCCTTCCGTTCAGGTCCGTCACCGCCAACCCGGTCGACACGATATGGCACGTCATTCACGCCGCCCCCGTTACGGGTCCCGGCCAAGTCCTTCATCGCATTCTCCCCGAAGACCAATTTCCGCCGCAGACACGTCGCTGCCCCGCACGATCGGTCCCGCTTCGCGTTGCCCCATCGCCGCCGCTGGCGCTCCGGCGTGGAGCGCGGTCGACAGCGGCGAGAGCGAGTGCGCAGGACCCCCGATAAGGCTAGGAGAGCTGGCCGATCGACACCATTTGGTCATCGGGCGGAGTTGCTAGCTCATAAGCAGTATGGCCGCGCCGCCGGGCTGACGTATGGCGGGAGAGAACGGTTTGCACGACGGTCCGGACAGGGCGGCATCGGACGTCGCCCGGACCATGATCCGGTCAAGTCCCGTGCGCTTCCGCCCAGTGCGGGTATGTCACATAGGCGGTGAGCGCTCCCTCGCCTTCCGTCGTGATGGTCACCGCTTCGCCCTTCGGCATGTACACGATGTCGCCAGGCCCTGCGGTTACCGTGCCGGCTCTCGTCGAAACGGCAAGCCGCCCCTCCAGGACGATCATCACGTCATCGACGGCCATGGTTTCCGTAAGGCTCTGATCCGGAGCATAGCGGCCGTAACCGATGGTGACCGGCCCGCCGTCTTTATCGTCGATCAGATTGCCGACGTATATGTCGGCATCCTGTCCCGGCGAGCGAACAAGGTTGGCTTCGGCAATGCTGAATTTCTGGACCTTCATCGTCTTCTCCCGTATCCGTGAGCGGAGTTGGATCAGCGCCCCGAGACGCGGATTGCCCCGGCATCGCCGAAGCTTCTCTGAACGGCGGCGATCTGGCCGGCCGCGATGTCGGCGGACACCTCGATCTCACCCTCCAGCGGCGCATCTCCACGAGCACCCCGTTCATGGTTGGCATCGCCGCCTGACGGTGCGGAGCCGGCGGTGTTTTCCGCCGACGCGGACTGGACGAAAATGTCCGGGCGCGAAATGCCGTGCTGCTGGACCAGATGCTCGACCGCGAGGTCGGCAGCCTCGCGGGTCCTGAAGGTGGCGCGGATCGTCATGATGCTGTCGTCGGCCATCGGCTGTCTCCTTTTCCTCTTCACAGGGATGGAAACGCCTCGATCGCCACGTGGTTTCGCGTGTCTGCCGAAACTATGCGTCGGCCGGTTGGATTCCGCTCGACGGGCTGGTATGTTCTCTTTTTGTTTCAGACCACGGCCAGTCCCCGGCTCATCGCCATGAATGCCATGACCCCACCGCCCACCCGCAAGATCATCCATGTCGATATGGATGCCTTCTATGCCTCGGTGGAACAGCGCGACAATCCGGAACTGCGCGGACGCCCGCTGGCGGTCGGCGGATCGGCGGCCCGCGGCGTGGTCGCCGCAGCCAGCTACGAGGCGCGCAGGTTCGGCGTCCATTCGGCGATGCCGTCTGTCACCGCGAAGCGCAAATGCCCCGAGCTCATCTTCGTGACGCCGCGCTTCGACGTCTACAAGGCGGTGTCTCAGCAGATTCGGGAAATCTTCGCCGAATACACGCCGATGATCGAGCCGCTCTCGCTCGACGAGGCCTATCTCGATGTGACGGAAAACCTGAAGGGGATGGAGATCGCGACCGAGATCGCCCTGGAAATCCGCGCGAAGATCAGGCAGGTCACCGGCCTCAACGCCTCCGCCGGAATTTCCTACAACAAGTTCCTCGCCAAGATGGCGAGCGATCTCAACAAGCCGAATGGCCAGGCCGTGATCACGCCGAAAAACGGACCCGCCTTCGTCGAGGGGCTGGCTGTGAAGAAATTTCACGGAGTAGGGCCAGCGACCGCCGAACGGATGCGCAGATACGGGATCGAGACGGGTGCCGACCTGAAATCCAAGTCGCTGCAGTTCCTTGTCGAGCATTTCGGCAAATCCGGCCCCTATTTCTACGGCATTGCCCGGGGGATCGACGAACGCCAGGTGCGCCCCGATCGCATTCGCAAATCCGTAGGCGCGGAGGATACGTTCAGCGAGGACATCGACGATCTCGATCTCGCCGTCGCGGAATTGAGGCCTCTCGCCGAGAAGGTCTGGCGCTATTGCGAAGCCCACGGGATCAGCGGCAAGACGATTACCGTCAAGATCAAATACTCGGACTTCACCCAGGCCACGCGCAGCCGGACGGGGATATCGCCGTTTGTAGGTATCGCCGAGATCATCGATTCCGCGGCCACCCTCCTCGCGACGGTCTATCCGTTCAGGCGGCCGGTAAGGCTACTCGGGGTGACCCTCTCCTCCCTCGGCAACGATCAGAGTACCGACGACGAGGAACAACCGCAGCTCGATCTCGATTTATGATCACGACGAGACTTCAGAAGGCAGGCAAGCACCATCGATACTCCCTCACCCAGAATCCGTGTCATCGATCTCGAGACCGCCGGTAACGGCCCGGACGACGTCTGCGAGATCGGATGGCAGGATGTCGTATCCGGCGACGACGGCCGGTGGCGGGTCACCGAGGAGCGTGGCGCGCTTCTCGTTAATCCCGGCCGTCCCATCACGCCGGACACGATGGCCGTGCACCACATCCTCGACGCCCATGTCGCCGACGCACCTTTCTGGAAGGAGATTGCGGCGGACGTTCTTCGACCGGCGGGACGTATCGATGCGCTGGCCGCCCATCGTGCCGCCTTCGAACAGCGATACTGCACGCCTCGCCTGACAGGCGGCACGCCGTGGATCTGTACCTGGAAATGCGCCTTGCGCGTCTGGCCCGATCTCCCGCGCTTTTCCAACCAGATGCTTCGATATCAGCGCATGCCGGAAGGTCTCGTACACGAAACCGGCCTGCCTGCGCATCGCGCCATGCCGGATGCCTATGTGACGGCCCATCATCTGCGCGACCTGTTGAACGAGGCGTCGCTCGACCGGCTTCTGGCCTGGAGCAGTGAACCCGGCCTGCTCCCTCGCGTCCCGTCGGGGCCGGATCGAGGCAAGAGCTGGGATCGCCTCACCGATGAGGCGCTGCGAGAATTCACCCGGGATCGCGATATCGACGTGCGTTTCAGCGCTCGGACGGAACTGGCGCGGCGGGGAGAGGATGACGGACCGGAGAGGACGGAGCCGGCGCAGCGAACCCTCCTATGACCCGCGTCCGCGATGGATCGTCCCACCCGGAAACGCCGGATGGAAGGTACCTGGTGGTCCGTGGCCGTCTCTGGCGCCGAAGCAATCCTGCGCTCGATGGGGAAACGCGCGATCGTCTGGTCGGGGAACTGATGGCCGCCCGCCGCGCGGTTCGCGATGCCGGGGGAGATCCCGGTGCGACGGCGCTGGCCAGACAGCGGGTAGACAGGGCGAAGATTTCACTCGGAGAGCGCGGACCTGTCTGGTGGGAAGACGGTGCCCCGGACTTCAACCGGCATCTCGTGAAGAACACACCCTATGCGGACTGGTTTTCGAAACTGCCGCGCCATGGCAGACTACCCCGCTGAGCCCGTATCGCAGCCAACCTCGAGGACGCTCGGCATTTGAAGACATCGCAACCGCTCATCCTCAGCGCCCGGATCGCCGGGAACGATCTGGAGAGTTTCGATCGCCTGCGCCAGAAGCATTTTCCGCCGGCGCGCAACTTCCTGCGAGCCCACCTCACCATGTTTCACCGGCTGCCCGGCGAATATGCAGGGCGGATCGTCGAGGAGATGGAGAGCAAGGCCGTGGAGAACGACACGATTACGGCCGAGATTTCCGGCATCCGTCATCTCGGCGCCGGGGTGGCGTTCACGATCACCAGCCCGCAGCTTCACCACGTCCATGCCGAACTGAGATCGGCGTTCATGCCCTGGCTGGGCGGCCAGGACATGCAGAGATGGCAGCCGCATATAACGGTCCAGAACAAGGTGCCTCGGGAAACGGCGGATGCGCTGCACCGGACCCTTTCGGCCGAGTTCAGGCCGCGCCCCATCGCAATCACGGGGCTGGATCTCTGGCGCTATCTGAACGGCCCCTGGGAGCATCGCGCCACCGCGCTTTTTGCCGATCGAAGCGAAAGTCAGGCGGCTGGCGGAGGCCGCCCCTAGTTTTCCCGATCACTCCGCAGCCACGCAGCGATCACCTTTCTCGTCGAATACGTGGATATGCTGCGGCGGGAACGTAACGCGCACCGCCGGGCCGGCGGAGAGCGCCGCCCGATCCAGCGTGAAGACCTTGAACGCCAGTCCGTGCAACGACAGGTGCAGGATAATGCCGAACCCGGTCGGCTCGACGAGATCGACGGTCGCCGCCATGCCGGTCCCGTCATCCCCCATCAGCACGTGTTCCGGCCGGATGCCGACCGTCACCGCAGCGCCGTCCGCAAGGGGCAACGGCGCCGGCAAAGCGACGACGGTCCCGTCCGCGAGCGTCACACCGCCGCCGGAATAGGTCGCGTCAAGAAAATTCATGCCCGGAGAGCCTATGAAGCCCGCGACGAAGATGTTGGCGGGGCGATCGTAGAGATCCAGCGGAGCACCCACCTGCTGCACCACCCCGCCATGCATGGCGACGATCCGGTCGGCCAGCGTCATCGCCTCGATCTGGTCGTGGGTGACATAGATCGAGGTCGCCTTGAGGTCGCCGTGCATCTTCTTGATTTCGGCCCGCATCTGCTCGCGCAGGCGGGCATCGAGGTTCGACAGCGGCTCGTCGAAGAGAAAAGCCTTCGGCTGGCGCACGATGGCGCGGCCCATGGCGACGCGCTGGCGCTGGCCGCCTGACAACGCCCGCGGCCGCCGCTCCAGCAACGGATCGAGACCGAGTTTGGCGGCGGCGCCCGCAACCGCGCTGGCGATCTTCTCTTTCGCGGTTTTCCTCAGCCTCAGGCTGTAGCTCATGTTACCGGCGACGTTCATATGCGGATAGAGCGCATAGGACTGGAAGACCATGGCAATGTCGCGGTCCTTCGGATGCAGCTCGTTGACGCGGCCGCCGTCGATACGGATCTCGCCATCGGTGACGCCTTCCAGGCCGGCGATCATGCGCAGAAGCGTGGACTTGCCGCAGCCGGATGGACCGACCAGGACGACGAACTCGCCGTCCCCGATCTGCAGGTCGATGTCGTGCAGCACCTGCACATGGCCATAGGCCTTCTTGACGTTCTGGATATCGATCGATGCCATGAGTTTACCCCTTGACCGCGCCGGCCGTCAGGCCCTGGACGAGGTAGCGCTGTATGAGCAGGAAGAAGAGAGCGGCCGGAATGAGCGCGAGCACGCCCGCCGCCATCATCTGCCCGAAATCCACCGAGAATTTGGAGACGAATGTCAGCAGCCCGACCGGGAATGTCGCGGCATTGTTACCGTTGATCAGCATCAGTGCGAAGAGCAGTTCGCTCCATGCCGCGGTGAAGACGAAGCCTAGCGTCGCGGCAATGCCGGGAAGCGTCAGCGGCAGGATGATTTCGCGGAAGGCCGTGAACTTGGTGGCCCCGTCGATCATCGCCGCCTCCTCCAGATCCTTCGGGATGCCGTCGAAAAACGACTGCATGAGAAAAGTCGCGAAGGGCACGTTGAAGGCGGTGTAGACGACGATCAGCCCCGTCAGGCTGTTGGTGAGCCCGAGCGGCGTGAGGATCTTGAAGATCGGCGCCACCAGCATCACCAGCGGAAACATCTGCGTCAGCAGCATCAGCGCCACGATCCAGTATTTGGCGCGGAAATTGAAGCGGGAGAGCGCATAACCGGACAGAGAGGCGCATATCGTGACGATGACCGCGGTCGAGCCGGAGACGATCAGGCTGTTCTTGAAGAAAGTCGGGAAGGCGCTGTGCTGCAGGACGAAGGAATAATGTTCCCAGGTCGTCTGCGACGGCCACATGCGGACGCCCTCCGAGTAGAGCAGATCGTTCGGTGTTACCGACACCTTCAGCAGCCAGAACAGCGGGAAGAGCGCGAAGACGATGTAGCAGAGCAGCGCCAGCCGGTGGGCGATGGTCGGCAGAAGCGATGTTTTCATATTCCTCACCCCTTGTTCAGCAATGTCTGCCGCAGCAGGATGATCAGCATAGAATAGGCCAGAAGCAGCACGAGCAGCACCAGGGCAATGGCCGAGGCATATCCGAAATCGAGCGCCTTGAAGGCCTGGGTGAAAATGTAGCTCGCGACGATCTGGGTTCGGTCGGCCGGACCGCCGCCGGTCATGACGACGATGAGATCGGCGAAATTGGAAATCCAGACGGTGCGCAGCAGAACGGTGATGGCGATGGTCGGCGCCAGGAATGGCAGCGTGATCGACCAGAAGCGCTGGAACCACGAGGCGCCGTCGATGGAGGCCGCCTCGTAGAGGTCACGCGGTATGGCCTGCAATGCCGCCAAGAGCGTGATGGCGAAAAACGGGATGCCCCACCAGACATTGGCGATGATCGGACCCCACATCGCGTATTGCGGATCGGAGAGAATGTTGCCGGGCTGGCTCATCAGGCCGAGATCGGAAAGCCAGTGCGGGATCGGACCGATGACCGGATTGAACAGCCATGCCCAGTTGAGGCCGGCGAGGAAGGACGGCACCGCCCAGGGCAGGAACACCAGGGCCTGGACCAGGCCACGGCCCATGAACGGCTTGTCGAGCAGCAGCGCCAGAACGAGGCCGAAGGCGAATTGCAGGAACACGGATGCGCCCGTCCACCACAGGGTGTTCTTCAGCGCCGTGTAAAACGCCCTGTCTTTCGACAGTGTCTCGAAATGCTCGAGTCCGATAAAGCCGCCCGAGAACGGGTTGAGCAACTGGATATCGCGAAACGCATAGGAAATGCCGACGACCAGCGGCACCAGCATGACGACGATGATGAGGATCAGCGCCGGCGCGCTGTAGAGATAAGGTTCCGAGGCATCGGCAAGACGCTTTTGCCACGGCCTGCGATCCTGGCGACGGTCATAGACGTCGGCGGTCATGGACATCAGACAGTTTCCCGTTTGCGGCGCAGGTCTGCGCCGTCATTGCATGAAGGAAGGCGGGGTGGGGGGGGGGCCCCGCCCCCCCCCCCCCCCCACCCAAAAAAAATTTGGGGGGTTTTGTTATGTGGCATGGGGAGGGGGTGA
>JBQGDG010000184.1:0-2840 GCA_052038935.1 Neorhizobium sp.
GGGCCTTCGGGGATGAGCGGCAGGCCGAAGCGGATCAGGCCGTCCTTTTCCTCAGGCAGCATCGGGCCCTTGGTGACGAGGCTCGCATCATAGGCAATGCCCGCCTGTTTCTCCGCCTCGACCATGCCGGGGCTCGTCGAAAAATAGGGCGCGCGAAAACCGCGGATGCCGTTTCCGACGAAGTCGCGCCAGCCGGACGGTTCGGCATCGGCGGCGCCGATCGCTTTCCAGGCGTCGGTCATGACATCGTGAAAGCTCGTGAACTCGTCCTTCCAGTCGGCGGAGGACCAGTCCTTGCCATCGAAATGGCCGCAGGTATGGCTTGAAATCTCATGGCCCTCGAGATGGGCGTTCCAGATGTGGCCGAGCCGTTCGCGCGCTTCGGGGACGTCCTGGGCAAAGCCGATATTCGAGCGTCCCGCTTTCCGCCCGGGCCCCTTGTAGGTTTTCGCATCGGCGCGCGGGATAACCAGCGAACAGGAGACGAAATAGGTGAAGCGGGCGTGGTTGTCGCGGGCGAAATCGCGGCTGCGCTGCCAGAGCGCGTTGGACCCGGCGCCGTCGAAGGAGATCAGGAGCAACTGTTTCGGCCGGTGGGCCGCCGTGTCGGCCAGTGCGGATGTGGTGAGGCAGAGACCGGTGGCGAGGATGGCCAGAGAGGCGGCAAGACGCATTACGTATTCCTGATTCTGCATGCGGACGAGTGCTCATGACCGCCGAATGAGGCGAAGCTTGGGAAGGGCGGAAAAAAGCCATCAATTCGCCGCGGTGGTGCCGACGGGCAGCGGCCGGTGGCGAGAAATGCGCAAGGGGCCTTACATCCTCCGGAAAATAAGCTAGAAGGCGCTTTCCGCAGGATCGGCCCCGCAGTGGCCCCAGCATTTGGTCCGAAGGGCCGGAGACGTAGATGGCGAATAACGACGACAGTTTTTTCCGTGAGGTGAACGAGGAGCTCCGCTCCGACCAGCTGAGATATGCGTGGAAACGCTATGGACGCATCGCCATCGGTGTCGCCGTGCTGATCGTCGTCGGAACCGCCGCCTGGCGCGGATACGAATATTGGGACACGCACAATTCCTCGCAGTCCGGAGACCGCTTCATTGCGGCCCTGACGCTCGCGTCCGAGGGCAAGAACGACGAGGCGCTCGCCGCGCTTTCGGCAATCGAGAAGGACGGCACCGGGGCCTATCCTGTCCTCGCCAAGCTTCGCGCCGCCGCCGTGCAGCAGGCCAAGGGCGATAGCGCCGCTGCCATCGCCGCCTACAAGCAGGTCGGCGGCGACGCCGCCGCGCCGCAGGCAATTCGCGATCTCGCCAAGCTGCGCACCGCCTGGCTGCTGATCGACACCGGCAGCTACGAAGACGTGTCGGCCGAAGCGCAGGTGATGACGGCCCAGGGGCATGTCCTTGCCAATTCGGCGCGTGAAGCGCTCGGCCTTTCCGCCTACAAGGCCGGGAACATGCCGCAGGCCAAGCAGTGGTTCCAGCAGATCGCAAACGACGCGCAGGCGCCGCGCAACGTCGCCAACCGCGCCCAGATCATGCTCGACAACATCGCCGCATCGGGCAAAGCGCCCTAATTCCTGCGGGAACCGGGCTTGAGGGAAACAGGATGAGCTTCACCGTCGCCATCGTCGGACGTCCGAATGTCGGCAAGTCCACGCTTTTCAACCGTCTCGTGGGGAAAAAGCTGGCGCTCGTGGACGACACGCCCGGCGTGACCCGCGACCGCCGTCCGGGCGACGCCAAGCTCGTCGACCTGCGGTTCACCATCATCGATACGGCCGGCCTGGAAGAGGCCGGTGCCGATACGCTGGAAGGCCGCATGCGCGCCCAGACGGAAGCGGCGATCGACGAGGCGGATATCACGCTTTTCGTCGTCGATGCGAAATCCGGCCTGACGCCGCTCGACAAGACTTTCGGCGAACTCCTGCGCCGCAGCGGCAAGCCCGTCGTGCTCGTCGCCAACAAATCCGAGGCGCGCGGCTCCGACGGCGGCTTCTACGACGCCTTCACGCTGGGCCTCGGCGAGCCGGTGCCGATCTCGGCCGAGCACGGCCAGGGCATGATCGACCTGCGCGACGCAATCGTCGAGGCGATCGGCGAGGACCGGGCGTTTCCGAAGGACGACGAGGACGAGGCCGTGACGGATGTCGACGTCAGGGATTCCGTGCTTGGCGACGAGGCCGAGGACGAGCCCGAATATGACGAGACCAAGCCGCTCCGGGTCGCCATCATCGGCCGCCCGAATGCCGGCAAATCGACCTTGATCAACCGTTTCCTCGGCGAAGACCGGCTCCTGACCGGCCCGGAAGCCGGCATTACCCGCGACAGCATTTCGGTCGAGTGGGAATGGCGCGGCCGCACGATCAAGATGTTCGACACGGCCGGCATGCGCCGCAAGGCGCGGGTGACGGAGAAGCTCGAAAAGCTGTCG
The DNA here is from genome assembly GCA_052038935.1 of Neorhizobium sp. Lineage (GTDB taxonomy): Bacteria > Pseudomonadota > Alphaproteobacteria > Rhizobiales > Rhizobiaceae > Neorhizobium. Next base: position 2,437 of record JBQGDG010000184.1, read on the forward strand.
GTGGCGGATTCGCTTCGATCGATCCGCTTCGCCGAGACGGTGGTGATCGTCTTCGACGCGACCATACCGTTCGAAAAGCAGGACCTGACGCTGGTCGACCTGACCGAGCGCGAGGGCCGCGCCGTCGTGGTCGGCCTCAACAAATGGGACCTCGTCGCCGACAAGCAGGGCCTGCTGGCAGAGCTCACGGAGAAGGCGGGATACCTGCTGGCGCAGGTGCGCGGCGTGCAGATCGTGCCGCTCTCGGGCCTCGCGGGCGAGGGCATCGACCGGCTGATGCAGGCCGTCTTCTCCGCCTATCAGGTCTGGAACGGCCGCATCTCGACCGCGCGGATCAACCGCTGGCTGGAGGGCGTGCTCTCGGCCCATCCGCCCCCGGCCGTCGCCGGCCGCCGCATCAAGAT
>JBQGDG010000185.1:0-5448 GCA_052038935.1 Neorhizobium sp.
CGACTGCGCCGCCCTTGGAAGCCTTGACGGCGCCGGCGACGTCCATGGTGACGGTACCGACCTTCGGGTTCGGCATCATGCCGCGCGGGCCGAGAACCTTACCGAGGCGACCGACGAGCGGCATCATGTCCGGAGTGGCGATGCAGCGATCGAAGTCGATCTTGCCGCCCTGAACGATCTCGACGAGATCTTCCGCACCGACGACGTCCGCGCCAGCGGCCTTGGCTTCATCAGCCTTGGCGCCGCGTGCGAAGACGGCGACGCGAACGTCGCGGCCGGTGCCGTTCGGCAGGTTGACGACGCCACGAACCATCTGGTCGGCGTGACGCGGGTCGACGCCGAGGTTCATCGAGATTTCGACGGTTTCGTCGAACTTGGCGGTCGCACGTTCCTTGACCATCGAGATGGCGTCGGTGAGAGCGACGAGCTTGGTCGGATCAACGCCTTCGCGGATCTTCTGAATACGCTTTGCAAGCTTTGCCATGTTACGCCACCACTTCCAGGCCCATGGCGCGGGCGGAGCCCTCGATCATGGCCATTGCGCCTTCGATATCGGCAGCATTCAGGTCCTTCATCTTGGCTTCGGCGATCGACTTGATCTGAGCCTTGGTGAGGGTGCCGGCCTTGCCGCCCTTGCCCGGGGTCTTCGAACCGGACTGGATCTTTGCTTCCTTCTTGAGGAAGTAGGATACCGGCGGCTGCTTCATCACGAAGGTGAAGGACTTGTCCTGGTAATAGGTGATGACGACCGGGATCGGCATACCCTTTTCCATTTCCTGCGTGGCGGCATTGAACGCCTTGCAGAATTCCATGATGTTGATGCCACGCTGACCAAGTGCAGGGCCGATCGGCGGGGACGGGTTCGCCGATCCTGCCTTGACCTGCAGCTTGAGCTGGCCTGCTACTTTCTTAGCCATATCTCTCTGCCTTTCACTGACGGACCGGTCACCCGGCCCACTAAGCCGGACGAACCGGCGGCTGCGGTTGCGTGGTGCGGATCGTTGGAGCCCGGCTAAGACCCCTCACCTTCCACGCGGGTCGCGACTTGCCGTCGCGCGAGATCCGCCGAAGCGGATCCCATTCGTAATCAGACCTTCTCGACCTGACCGTATTCGAGCTCGACCGGGGTCGCGCGGCCGAAGATGGAAACTTCGACCTTGAGGCGCGAACGCTCCTCGTCGACATCCTGAACGACGCCGTTGAACGAGGCGAACGGACCGTCGGAAACGCGAACCTGCTCGCCGATCTCGAAGGAGATCGAGGACTTCGGACGCTCGACGCCTTCCTGAACCTGGCCAAGGATACGCTCGGCCTCGAAATCCGGAATCGGAACCGGCTTGTTGTCGGAACCAAGGAAGCCGGTCACCTTCGGCGTGTTCTTGATCAGGTGATAGGCTTCGTCCGTCAGGTTGGCGCGAACCATCACGTAACCCGGGAAGAACTTGCGCTCCGAATCGACCTTGCGGCCGCGGCGCACTTCAACCACCTTCTCGGTCGGCACGAGGATCTTCTCGAACAGATGCTCAAGCCCCTTCTGGCGAGCCTTGTTCTCGATGTCGTCGGCGACCTTCTTCTCAAAATTCGAATATGCGTGGACGATATACCAACGTGCCGCCATCTTCACTCTCCAGAATCAAACGCTGACGTTCAGCACGAGCCGTATCAGCCAGCCGATCAGCTGATCCGCAGCGAAGAAAAACAGGGCGGCAAAGACAACCATAACCAGCACCATGGCCGTGGAGATCGCGGTCTCACGACGGGACGGCCACGTTATCTTGGATGCTTCGGAGCGGACCTGCTTGAGGAACGTCACCGGATTGGTTTTGGATGCCATCGATTTTCCACGCAATTACGGCACGTAAAGCCGAAGTCGCTCAGCCCCACGCACCGCGTGTCTGTTATGCCCTACATAAACACCTGCCCTCTCTCGCACAAGAGGGAAAAAGATGTTCGACTAAATTTCGCCGACAGATCGGCTTGCCAATCCACGCGGAACTCCAGCAACGGAGCCGAAACGGGAATGGCAGGGGCAGCCGGGCTTGAACCGACGACCTGCGGTTTTGGAGACCGCCGCTCTACCAACTGAGCTATACCCCTTCACCCTGGGCGGCTGAACCGAAAATCAGTTTCACCGTCCGAAAGCTAGGCGCTCCCTTTAAGGTGCGCCGTCGGACTTGGCAAGTGTGTTTTTACACTTCCTCACGCTATCTGTAATTGCCGCCCCGCCGATCGGCGCTGTCGGCTGCACGCACGGCCGACAGCGCCGGCTCCGTGCCACCGCCGAGGATGTCGGCACCGGGAATTTCGATCGCACCGGGAATCAGGCCTGAAGCCGATTTGCGCTCCTGCTTCAGCGGCATACGCTTGAAGGCGAGACGCGGCGGGCGGGCGACATAGGCATCCGGCTGGTTGACGAGGTCACCGCAGATCCGATCGACGATCGTGGCGATGCCGATCCTGCGGCCTTCGGTGTGATAGAAGTTTCCCTTGACCTGAATGGTGCCGGCAAGCGCGTTGATGAAGCTCGCGAGCAGGCCCCGGTCGATCCGTTCGGGGTGGCGCCAGAAACTGTCTATGCCCCCCTGATGGGTCAGGCCGGGCATGTCGAATACCGCGGCGCCGAGAGCGATCGTCGGCACATCGGCCCTCAGGCTGTGAAGGCCGGTCGTCGAGTTGACGACGACGGCGCCATGGCAGTTGCGCAGGATATTGGCGAGATCGCCCTTCTCGATGAACACGACGCGATTCTCGACCCGATAACGGCTGGCGAGAGCCGTGACGACCTTGCGCCAGTTTTCCAGATCGTTGTCCAGCGGATGCTGCTTGATGATCAGCCGGCCGTTTTCCGGTGCATGGCGGGAAAAGGACTGAATCACCTGTTCCAGCATCTGTGACAGATGCCGATAGGGCGAATTGGCGCGGATCTGATAGTCGCTCTGCAATTGCAGCGCCACCAGGTAGTTCCGCTTGAGCTTGTCGTCGAAATACCCTTCAGGCAGGTCGTGCCGGGGCCGGAACATCCTCGGCAGCCAGGAGAGATAATCGAAAAGTGGGTCGTAGTACTTGTCTGAACGGTAGAAAGGGAACAGCGGCCGCCCGAAATAGGAAATCAGGTTGTAAATGACCTCGTTCGTCGCTTCCTGATTAAAGGTATGCGGGTAACGGGCCTTCATATCAGGCTCGCCGACGCGGGCGGCAATCCGGCGCACCTGATCCGGATCGTTGGGGAAATGGGAAAAACGCCCCATCCCGTCGCGCTCGAGCGTTACCCAGTCCGGCCTCAGATATCCGAATTCGACGGCGTGGCAGCGGATGCCGAGGCGACGCCCTACCCTGGCCGCAAGCCGGTGATAGGGCAGCCGGTCAGCATAATAGAGGATGTCCGTAATGCCTTCACGCTTCAGGAAGCCAGCAAGATAGCGCGGCCATTTCCGCAGTGTCCCGCGATAGTTGATCGCACCTCTCTTGAGCCAATAGGCCTGATCGCCGAGGGAGAAGTTCACTCTCTTGGTCTCGATACCCTGGGCCTCGAATGCATCGGACAGTTCACGCCAGAAAACCGATGGCGGGCCTTGCAGAAAGAGAACTTTGGTCATACGCGATCTGGTACCTTCGAGACCTTGCTGCAGCGACAAATCAGGCGCAGAAAGCAACAAGATTCAGCTGTTCGTCGTTAAGGTGGTTGGCATTCTCATCAATGACACCCCCTCGTCAATGCAATTCCGGATACAGCCGGTTACATCGCGTAAGTAGTGTGACATGAAAACACGCACGTTCCTGTTTCTCCAGGGGCCGGCTTCGCCCTTCTTCCAGATCCTCGCCGACAAGCTGGAAAAGCGGGGCGCGAGCGTCAGGCGAATCAATTTCTGCCTGGGTGATGCGCTCTTCTGGCGACGAAAAGATGGCGAGCTGTATCGCGGCCGGAAGGAGGACTGGCCCACCCATCTGTCGAACGTCCTGCAGAGGGAAAATGTGACCGATCTGGTGATGCTGGGTGACGGGCGTGACTATCATGCCGCAGCGGTGGAAGCCGGACAGGCGGCCGGAATCCGCATCCACATCGTCGAACACGGCTACCTGCGGCCGGACTGGCTGACCGTGGAGCCAGACGGAATGTCGGCACATTCGCGTTTTCCACAGGATCCCGTCGGGGTTCGTGCATTCGCCGCCGACCAGCCTTCGCCCGCCAAGGGCAGCCTCTTCCGATCCAGCTTCCTGACCTACGCACTCTACGACCTCGCCTATCACTTACCGAATGTTGTGTTCGGCCCGCTCGTCCATCCTCATTACCGCACCCACGGCCCGGTCCACCCGGTCATCGAATATGCCGGCTGGGTATGGAAAGGACTGACGGCGAGCCGCCGCCGCGAACAGGCCGAAAAGGCCATCGCTGCGGTCACCGCGGCGGCAGACGGCGAGGCTGCACGCTTCTTCCTGTTCCCGCTGCAACTGCCCGGTGACTACCAGATCCGACGCCATTCACCGGGCGGTGACCTGTTCCGTATCGTCGAGGCGACGCTCCAGTCCTTCGCCCGCAACGCGCCGGCGGACACCCGGCTGCTCTTCAAGGTGCACCCGATCGACAACGGCCTGTCGCGCTGGCAACAGAGGATCGACGACGCTGCGGCGCAGCTCGGGCTCAGAGGCAGGGTTCACGTCGCCGATGGCGGGGATACCGACCGGCTGATCGCCGCCTCTGCCGGCGTCGTCACCGTCAATTCGACCGTCGGGCTGACGGCGCTCGGCCTCGACCGGCCGGTCATCGCTCTCGGGGCGGCCATATACGACATTCCGGGTCTCACGGCCCAGGGAACGCTCGCAGACTTCTGGACCCGGCCCGTGCCACCCGACGCGGAACTTTTCGACGCCTTCATGCGGGCGCTGGCGGCCACGACCCAGGTTCGCGGGGGCTTCATCGGCAAGGAGGCGCTCGAAACCGGGGCGGAGAATGTCGCCGAGCGGCTGATGGAAAACGAGGAGCGACTGCCTGCGAGCTTCCGCAGACCGAGAAATGCGAATGTCTTCCGGTACGGGAGCGAACTCGGCATTTCCTAAAGAGTGCCCGGCGTTTCTAGGAAACGTCGGCCAGTCCGAAGCATCGCTTTCCTACCCTGGATACATTCCCGGTTATGTCCGGCGCCATGCCGGGCGTTCCGGACAGGCTGCGCGAAACGGCGCGGCAGGCACAAGAACCGCGGCAACAGTCAGGCTCGACAGAATATGCACGGCAGATCGGACCACGGTCATACCCCGTCTGGCCGAACGAGCGGACAAAGGAAAAGGCCCCGCGGTTTCCCACGGGGCCTCTCCGAATTCAGTCGCCTATCGATTACTCGATGATGGAAGCGACGATGCCTGCGCCGACGGTACGGCCGCCTTCGCGGATCGCGAAGCGCAGCTTTTCTTCCATCGCGATCGGGACGATCAGCTCGACCTGAACCGTGACGT
>JBQGDG010000186.1:0-13495 GCA_052038935.1 Neorhizobium sp.
CAAGGCGGGGCTGGCGTCTTCGAACGGCGAGGCGCGCCGCCATGTTCAGGGCGGAGCTGTGCGCATCAACGACACGGCAGTGTCCGATGAACGCAGACTTGTCGGGACGGGCGATGTTACCGCCGACGGCGTGATCAAGCTGTCGCTCGGCAAGAAGAAGCACATCCTCGTGCGTCCCGCCTGATAGCGGCGGAAGCAATCGATGCGAAAAGGCCGCCGCGAGCGGCCTTTTTCATGCGCGGTTTCAACCTACTGGAATTCGAAGATCTGACGGAAGACGCCCGGGGCGATCAGCGACAGCGGATTGATCGAAAGCCGTTGCTTGTCGAAGGGGCCTTGCAGCTTGAACGTGATGCCGAGCAGGCCGCGGTCCCGGCCGTTTCCGAGAATGGAGCCGATCAGCGGCAATTCCCCGAACAGGCGGTTCAGGCCGTAAGCCGGCATGAACGTGCCGGTAAGGTCCATGTTGCCGCCGGCATCCCGCACCATGCCCTGGAATGTCGCGCCGATCTGTTCGCCACGCACCACGCCATTGGCAACCGACAGGGTGCCGTCATGGTATATGACGGATGCAAAACCGCGCTGGAAACGCGCCGAGCTGACGTCGATGTCTTTCTTGACGGCGGCGTTGAGGCTTCGTCCGTCTTCCCCGACGGGCGTCGAAACGAGCGACTGCAGGCGCTGTTCGTTGACCAGAGCGAAGCTGCGGATGTCGACGGATCCGGCCCAGTCGCTGCCGCGGGCATTGAGCTTGAGGTTGAGCAGGCCGCCGCGCATGTTGTCGTAGAGATCTGCAAAGCGGATCAGCGCCCCGGCGTCGCCGCTCGTGACGGAGACCGTGTCGCCTCTGGTCATCTGGCTGACGATCGCCTGACCGCTGCCGGTCACGGCGGAAACGTCCGCGCGGGAGATCGTCGATCCCCGGATGGAGAAGTTCATCGACACGTTCGACAGCGATTCGTCGTTGAAGCCGACGAGACGATCCACTTTCGCTCTCAGGCTGACGCTTGAGCCATCACTGTCGCCGCCGCCTTTGGATTCGCTCTTGTCGGCGCGCAGCTGTGTCACGACGGGTCGCATGTCGACGCTCGTGCCGCTGACGGCAACGTCGTAGGCGCCCTTGCTGCGCTGGATGCTGACGGCATAATTGTCGGCAGGCGACAACTGCACCTGCGAGAGGCTCGCCGATGTCAGCGCCCCGCCTGAAAGCTGGATATCGCCTCGCACGCCGAAACTGTCGCCGGAGAGCTTGAAGTCGTGCAAAGTCATGTCCCGGCCTTCGCCGCTCACGGTCTCGAACGATGCCTTGGCGCCGATTCCGCTGCCTTTCGTCCAGCCGAGCCAGGGCACCGTCAGCGCCGCCCGGGTCAGGTCTAGCGAGACGGCCTGGCGCTTGTCGTCGATCCTCGTCAGTTCTGCGACGATCTGGCCGTTGACCATGTCGGACAGGCCCGGCACCAGTTTCTCGCGTTCCTGGTTGTTGAGGCTCGCCTTGATCACCCGTTCGCGCTGCACGCCGGCTTTGGCGTCCACCGGCTCCACCAATGCCATTTCGGCGGGCACGTCGTCGATCGTGCCGCTGGCCTTCAGCCGTGCGGCCCGGTTGTCCACGTCGAGCGTACCCGCGAGGGCGGCGATCTTGTGGCCTTCGACCTCCGGAGCGAGGCTGACGCCGTCCAGCTGGACATGGGCGTTCCAGGTCGGCTTCGGCGGCTTGTGGTCGGAAATCAGTCCGATGCGCGCCTGGACGTCGGCCTTGGCATTTCCCGAAAAGTCCTCCGGGCGGAAATTCGTCCCCTTCAGGGCGTTCATCGGCGCGAAGTTGGCGAGTTCCGTTACCGCGTCCGCGGTTCCGGCGAGTTTGAGGCCTATATCCGCCATCAACGGCTTGGCATAGGTGGATGGAATGGCAAACCGCCCGGACTCGACGAGGACCATGCGGCCCGAAGGCGCGTAGGATGTGGCTTTTGCGATATCGACGGCCAGCGTCTGGCCGAGAAGCGAGAAGTGACCGTGGATATCGCGGAGCGGCGGAACGTCACCCGGGAGATTGAGGCGGGAATCGGCGAGGTCGAAATTGATCTGCAGCTCGTTGGCGTCCAGCTCCATTGGAATGCCGGGGCCCTTCATCCGGCCAGAGGGGATGAACACGGCGATCGTGCCGTTGGTGACCGTGCCGCCGAACATGTTCTCCATGACCCAGTCACGCGGCTTGTGCGCCATCCAGAAGGGCCATAGCTGCTTGACGCCGGTGACCTGCATCTGCGGGATCTGACCGCCGAAGCTGATCTCCGGCGATTCCTTGCTGAAACGGACCTTGAGTGCGGCGGCCATATGGCCGAGCGGACTGGATATTCCCATCTCGTCGAATTCGAGCTGCCGGTCGGCGGAGAGGTAGCGTCCTGTCGCCTTGAGGTCGAAATAGGCGGGCTGTTCGCCTTGTGACGAGCCGATGGCCGTTGCGCCGCTGATCAGCAGGTCGAGGCCGAAGCCGAAGCGTGTGTCGGTCGCATTCAACCGGTTGAGATCGATGATGGCGCCCGTCAACGGCAGGATGGTCGGTCCGAAACGGGCTTCCGACTTCATGATCTCGATCGAGTTCTTCGCGAAGTCGTAACCGACATTGATCGTCGCTCCGCTGAACGTCTGTTCTATTCCGTCGAAGAAGAACCGGCCCGGCGAATTCCGCAGTGTTGCCGACATCGCGGGCTTCTGTGCATCTCCACGCGACCGTGCGGCCGACAGGTCGAAGTCGACCGAGCTTTCGAGCCCTTCGCGCGGCTGTCCGTCGTCGGTACGCTGCAGCAGGAACGGCGTCACCTCCAGTCCGGACAGACGCGCCGACAACGCGGCGGTTACACCTTCGACCGTCGTGGAGGAGGCCGTCAGACTGGCCGTGCGGCCGTTGACGCTGATCGTGCCGTTGACGCCGATTTCGCCGATCTCGTTGCGGGCAAGTTCGAGGTCGCTCACTTCGAGCATCGTCGGCACCCTGCCGGGCGCCGCGGGAAGGACGATCTGTATGCCGGAGAGGCGTACGGAGTCGGTGCCCGTCCGCTCGATGAGGCCGCGTGCCTCGTCCAGGCGCTGGAAGGCCTGTTCCAGCACTTGCGGCACGGCATCGACACGCACCTTCGACAACGCGATCGGATCTCCCTCCGGCAACTGGGCGGTTTCGAGCCGGATCGACTGCGCTTCTATATGGTTGATCGATATCCGACCGCCGAGGACGGCCAGCGGGTCGATCGCCATGCGCAGCGCGCCGGCACGGCTCAGGTGTTCGCCAGTGGCCTGTTCGATGATATCGACGTCGCGCGCTTCGATCGCCAGCCGGAATTCGGAGTCGAAGCGGATGACGGTCGAGCCGACTGTCGATACGTAACGGGGGCCGATCGCATTGTTGAGTGCCGTCTGCGCGCGGCTCGTCAGCGTCGCGTCGACCACGCCGCCTTCGATCGCGAAGATCGCGCTGCCGATCGCCACGATCACCAGCATCAGGAAGATGACGATGGTCTTGCCGAAACGCCAGGTTCTCGTGCGGAGCGGCGGGCAGTGAACGATGATCGGGTCTTCCGTCTGCGCCGATGGCAGCTCGTGCAGGGGAACGAAGTCCTTCCGGCTGAAGTTGACCTTCTGTCCTCGAATTTCCGCCATTCAGTGAAGAACTCGTAATGTTTTGCGCCGTAGCTGGTCTGGACGCTTCGTGGGGCAGTATATACCCAATGCTACGACGATCACTCAAGATACTGGCGAAAGAAAGGAAATCCATGACGGAACTGAAAGCCGGGGACCGGGCTCCCGATTTCGATCTTCCGGGCGATGGCGGGCGCAGCATCGCGCTTGCGGCCCATCAGGGCAGGGCGCTCGTCCTCTATTTCTATCCAAAGGACGATACGACGGCCTGCACGACCGAGGCGATCTCCTTCTCCCGGCTTCTGTCGGAATTCGAGAAGGCCGGTGCGTCCGTCGTCGGTATCTCGACCGACAGCGTCAAGAAACACGACAATTTCATCCGTAAGCGAGAGCTGACCGTGGCGCTCGGTTCCGACGAGGATATGCAGGTCTCGAAACTGTATGGGGTCTGGAAGGAGAAGAGCATGTACGGGCGAACCTACATGGGTATCGAACGCAGTACGTTCCTGATCGATCGCGAAGGAAAGATCGCGAAGATCTGGCCGAAAGTGCGCGTCGCGGGGCACGCGGAAGAGGTGCTGGAAGCGGTTCGCTCGCTCTAGCGCCTGCCGGAGCCGATCGGGACGGAGCCGCCGGACGCTCCGCCGATCGTGAGGCGGCCGTCGCTCAGGCTTGCTGGATGAGCGGCCAGAGTTCCATCGAGCCGAGATAGATCATCGTCAGCGCCACGTAGACGATCACCGCCAGGCCGAGATAGGCGATCCAGCGATAGCGATGCAGCAGCTTGGCGACGAAATTGGCCGCGACGCCCATCAGGGCGATCGAAATGATCAGGCCGATGATCAGCACCGAGGAATGTTCCTGGGCGGCACCGGCCACCGCCAGCACATTGTCGAGCGACATCGACACGTCGGCCAGAACGATCTGCATCGCGGCCTGCAGGAATGTCTTTTCCTTGACGGTTTTCGCCACTCCTTCGGGCCGTTCGGCGTCGTCCGCCGACGACTGTCGAAGCTCCGACCACATCTTCCAGCAGACCCAGGACAGCAGCAGGCCGCCGAGAAGCTGCAGCCCTTCGATCCCGAGAAGATAGGATGTCACCACGGCGAAGATCAGCCGCAGCACTGTTGCGGCGGATACCCCGAACAGGATCGCCTTCTGCCTCAGGTGGGAAGGGAGCCCGGCTGCAGCGAGGCCGATGACGATCGCGTTGTCGCCGGACAGGACGAGATTGATTGCGATCACCTCGACGAGCGCGGCAAAGCCGGCGGCGGTGAACAATTCCATCATGAGGCATTACCCTTCGTATTCGACGTCTGGTCCGACATGTGGGGAAACAGGGCTAGGGCAGGCGATCGATCCGCTCGAACCGATCGAGTGACTTTCGGCGATCCGCTGGAATTATGCCCGTGCGGCCCGCGTGACAAGTCCGGCATGCGGACAAGATGATGGTTCCTGACAAACGCCATGCCGTCGTCTCGGGCACAACGGCCGGGATTCTGCCGTGATCGCTCCGGCTGCCGGTGCCCGCACGGGAAGTCCTTGCCCTGCCCGGGCCGCGAGCCTATATCGCTTCCAACCCTGCATACGGCGATTGAAAAGACTTAGCCGTTCGATGTCCGGCAAGGAGATGGAAATGGCGCCCCCTAGAGCCGTGGTACTGATCGTCGAGGACGAGCCTCTCATCCGGTTTGCAACGCTCGATGCATTGGAGGAGGTGGGCTACGAAGTGCTGGAAGCAGGCAGCGCCGACGAAGCCATGGTGCTTTTCCGCAATCGCTCCGACGTCGCCATCGTTTTTACCGACGTCAACATGGCGGGGTCCATGGACGGCCTGCAGCTCACTCAGCGGGTGAGGGCGATGCGGCCCAATACGGGGATCATCATCACGTCCGGCGTCGTGCGCCTCGATCCCATGCTCCTTCCCGCCAACACCGTGTTTCTGTCCAAGCCTTATCAATACGACGACCTCCTCTCGTCCATCCATCAGCTTCTCGTCTAGGTTCCAATCGGTATCAGGAACGGAAACGCGGCATCGGGCGTTTTTATTTCCTCGATCCGAGGAGAAGATCATGATCAGGACCGCATTCACAGTTCTCGCCTTGATGATCGCTGCTGCGCCCGGAATGGCGCAGACGAGCAGCGATACGGGCGCCGGTGCGGGCACGGCGGGCATGGAGCCGGCAGCGCCGCAGCCCTCGCCCCCGGCCTCGACCACTTTGCCCGGCGTAAACGATCCCATGACGACCGGCAGCACGACAGGGGCGGCAGGCACCGCGGACGCGCCGGTTCCCGAGCGTTGCGAAATGCCGGGAGCGTCGAGCGACACCAACCCGACAGGCAACACCGCCAGCACGGCCGAAGCAAATCCGGCCTGCCGCTGATACAGTCGATCCCCAGCAGTCCGAGCCGCCGGCGGAACTCCATCCGCCGCGTCTTTCCCCACCTGCGTCAAAGTGTTACGGGATATGCGCGATTGCTGATGACTGTATGGGCGTGAGGTGGATACTGGAATGACGCGTTTGACCCTTGTCGGGTTTTCGGGGAGCTACAACAGGCCGTCGAAGACGTCCGCGCTTGTCGACCATCTCGCTGATCTCGCCTGCAGCCGCTACGATCTGGCGCGAGCGGTCTATGATCTCGCCGATGTCGGGGAAACCCTGGGCCAGGCGAGAACGCAGGCCGATCTGGACGATAAGGGAACTGCTGTCCTCCAGGCCGTCGTCAGCGCCGACCTGCTCGTCATCGGGTCTCCGACCTACAAGGGCAGCTATCCCGGCATGTTCAAGCACTTTATCGATCTGATCGATCCGGCTCAGCTGCGCGGCAAACCCATCCTCATCGCGGCAACGGGTGGCGGGGACCGTCATGCGCTCATGGTCGAGCATCAGTTGCGACCGCTGTTCGGGTTTTTCATGGCGCATACGATCCCGACTGCGATCTACGCCTCGGATCGGGATTTTTCCGGCCACGAGATCGTTTCGCCTGCGCTGCGGGAGCGTATCGGCTTCGCCATCGACGAACTGTCCGCCTTCGTGCCAGATACGGCCGAATCGGCGTAAGACGGGAAAGTTGCCGCGCAGCACTTCGCGGCTTGAGGGAGGGGCATTCGAATGTCACCTGACAGGGATATCGCAAGGATCGCCGAGCAGGAAAAGCTGCTCGCCTTTGAACGCTTCGATGCGGATACGGCCTGGGAATTGGGGTGCCGGCTGCGTGATGTGGCGGCACGACGGGCTCTGCCTGTCGCCATCGACATCTCTCTCCACGCGATGCCTATGTTCTATTGCGCCATGTCCGGCGCCACGCCCGACAATGCCCGCTGGATACGCCGCAAGCGCAACGTCGTCTTCCATTTCCTGCAGTCGAGCTACGCGATCGGGAGAAAATTGTCTTTGCAGGAGGCGACCCTGGAGGCCAAGTTCGGCCTTTCGGACCAGGATTACGCCGCCCATGGCGGAAGCTTCCCGCTGACTGTCACCGGTACCGGATGCATCGGTGCGGTCACCGTTTCCGGTTTGCCGCAGCGGGAGGATCACAATCTCGTTGTGGCCACCCTGGCCGAGATGCTCGGTCAGGATGGCAATGCCGTGAAGCTGGACTAGCTCCGCGGCGGATATGACGCATGCCGAGTTCCCTGTTCAGCGCCTGAAGGCTCGGGCTACCGCGATCAGGATGCAGGCACCGATGAAGCCGGCAATCAGATAGCCGATCCAGCCGCCGAGGACGACACCGAATACGCCGAGGATCGCGTTGGCGATGATCGCGCCGACGATGCCGAGAATGATGTTCATGAAGATGCCCATGTCGCTCTTCATGAATTTTTCCGCCAGCCAGCCTGCGATGCCGCCGATGATGATGGCTGCCACCCAGCCGATTCCTGCGTCTTCCATGACCTTACCCTTTCACTGGTTGCGGCTGCTAACGCGCAAAATGTTCCAGGGTTCCCGTCCGGGCACGCGGGCGGCGGAGACATTCCTTTTCTTCGCCTTGAACACCTCTTATTTTGCCGCCGACTCGGCCAGCAGGAATAGAGACCCTTGATCACGACCACCTCACTCGCGGCGCAAAGGATGCGCCTGCCAGCAATCGCGCTCTGCATCGCAGCGGCGCTGGCGTTTCTCTTGCCGATCGGCGGAGCCTTGGCGCAGCAGGACGCTCGGCAGCAGCCGGCGGGACAGGCGGCAGCCAACGTCACGCTCGACTCCATCAACGTCGAAATGAAGGACAAGCTTCAGTCCATGCGGCAGCAGCTCGATTCCTTCCGTGAAAATGTCCAGAGCGCGGTCGACGACGACGCGCGGCTGGCGGATCTGCGGGTGAAGGCCGAAGAGATCGTCGAGGAGATGCGCGTGACCGCCGAGGCGATGAAGGTCCGCGTCGAGCAGATCCAGGGCCGTCTCGGCAGTCTCGGGGAGCCTCCGGCCTCCGGCCAGCCGGCAGAGGCGCCCGCCGTCAGCGAAGAGCGCACGAAACTGCTGAACGAGCGTTCGGAGCTCAATCTCATTGTCGACGATGCGAGCAATCTGTCGAATACTGCGACCCAGCTAGCCAACACGATCACCAATCTGCGCCGAACCCTGTTCGCCCAGACCCTGTTCAGGCATACGCAACTGTCGCCGGAGCTTTTCGTCGATGCCGGCAATGCCTTCGTCACCGAAGTCCGCAATTTCGGCTCGACCGTCGGCAGCTGGCTCGGCTTTGCGTGGCGGTTCAAGACCTTTTCCCTGTTCGCCGCGATAGGCCTTTCCATCGGCGCGGCTCTTCTCTTCCTGTCCGGCGGCTACCGCCTGTTCGGCCGGTTCCTGACCCGGGGGACGAACGAGGCGCCACCCTATATCAAGCGCCTGTCGTATACGTTCTGGTCCACGGTGATGCAGAGCGTCACCTTTGCGGCCTTCCTGATGACGTCCTATCTGTTCCTCGAAGGGTTCAACGTCCTGCGCCCGGATGTCGCGCCGATCGTCGCCACCTTTTTCGGCTTCAGCTGGTTCGTCCACTTCGTCTGGAAGCTGACCTATGCCGCCCTCGCGCCCGATGAGCCGGCCTGGCGGCTCGTGCGGATCACTGACCGAGGCGCCCGCCTTCTCAGCCTCGCCATTCTTGCTATGGCAGTGGTAAACGGGCTCGACTATCTGCTCGGCGCCGTCAGCGAAGCGCTCAACTCGCCGCTGGTCCTGACCATCGTCAAGAGCCTCATTGCCTCCGTCGTGATCGGCCTGATCCTGATCTGCATCTCCTTCATCAGGCCGGTCGTTGCGGAAGGTTCGGAGGACAATGGAAAGGGAAGGCCCTGGCCCCGCTACTTCTCGCTGACGCTGCGCATCATGGGCGGTGTGCTGCTCTTGTGCATCATGGCGGGCTACGTGGGGCTGGCGCGCTTTGCATCGACGCAGATCGTACTGACCGGCGCGGTTCTCGCGCTAATCTATATCGGGCTCATGACGGGCAAGGCGCTCTCCAAACGCGGCGCCTTCAACGACACGGCTCTCGGCCGCCGGCTGGCAGAGCGTCACCGGTTCAGCGACATAGGAATCGACCAGGCCGGATTGTTCGTCGGCCTCGGCGTCTACGCCTTCGCGCTGGCGCTCGGCATTCCGCTGATCCTCATCACCTGGGGATTCCAGATCGCCGACATTGAATCCTGGGTCGTCAACTTCTTCACCGAATTCCGCATCGGCAACATCTCGATTTCGATCGTCGGCATATTCGGCGGTTTCCTGCTATTTGCCGTCGGGTACGTGATGACCCGTTGGGTGCAGAAGTGGGTGGACGGCAACGTGCTCGCCCGCAGCCAGGTCGATCTGGGCGTACGAAATTCCGTAAGAACCGGGATCGGATATCTGGGCCTCGGTCTGGCGGTGATTACCGGCGTGTCCGCCGCTGGCATCAACCTTTCGAGCTTCGCGCTCGTCGCGTCGGCCCTTTCGGTCGGTATCGGTTTCGGCCTGCAGAACATCGTTTCCAACTTCGTTTCGGGCCTGATCCTCCTGGTCGAACGACCGTTCAAGGTCGGAGACTACGTGGTGACCGGAACGACGGAGGGGATCGTCAAGCGCATCTCGGTTCGCGCGACGGAGATCGAAACCTTCCGTCAACAGGCGATCATCGTGCCGAATTCGGACCTCATCAACGCCCCGGTCGGCAACTGGACGCTCAAGAACCGTATCCAGCGCGCCGAGATCAAGGTGTCGGTCAGCTATGACAGCGATCCGGAAAAAGTGATCGCCATCCTGCTCGAGATTGTCTCTGAAATCCCGGAAATCCTGAGGAACCCGGAGCCGCACGTCGATTTCCTGGCTTTCGGCGGTTCGTCCATGGATTTCGAGCTTCGTTTCCACCTTGCCGACATGTCCGACGGCATCCGCATCCGTAACGGCGTACGGGTCGCGATCCTCAAGAAGTTCCGGGAGACCGGCATAGAAATACCGTTCCCGCGTCAGGAAGTCGTCTTCCATCGCGGGCCGCCGGTCGGTCCCGACGAAACAGATCCGCGCGGCGGCGCCTAAAAGGATTTCGTCCGCCGATGATTTGGCCCGGCGTGCCCAAGGCGCACGCCGGGTTATGTTGCCTCAAGACATGATTAAGCATGAATATCTGCAATATATTGACCAATACCGGATGAAGGCTACAGCCCAGAGCTGTTTCAATTTGGTCGCCTGCCCGGATTAACTGTTCCGCAAAGCATCGGAAGTAAAAGAAAAACAAGGGCTTTGTTTTTTATCGGTAAGGGGCGACATGACATTCCTCGGCATTTCCGGAATGCAGTATTCCGGTGAGTCACTCGGCAATTCCCGCATACTTCTGGCGGAGGATTCCAACGTTTTCACTTCGATGATCGGCAAGCGCCTGAAAGAGCTTTTCGATATCGACGTCGAGATCTGCCGGAATTTCGAGGACCTGCAGCTGGCCTATGACCGATCCAGCACCCCGGTCACGCTGGCGATCTCGAACATCAATCTTCCCGGTGCTGAAAACGGTGAAGCGCTCGAATATCTCATCGATCTTTCGATCCCGACGATCGTCTTCACCGGTACCTTTCACGAGGAGACGCGCGACAAGCTCCTGAACAAAGATATCGTCGACTATATCCTCAAGGACAACGTCTTTGCCGTCGAGATGCTCGCCGAGTCGGTCTGCCGGTTTCTTACCAACCACAGGCACCATGTGCTGATCGTCGATGACAGCCCGACCGCAAGGGCGCTCCTGTCGAGCCGCCTGAAGCGTTACAATTTCCGTGTCAGTGTCGCCGAAAGCGGCGCCAAGGCGCTGGAAATCCTGAAGAAGAACACCGATATCGGCCTCGTCATCACCGACTACAACATGCCCGACATCGACGGCTTCGAGCTTACACGCCGGATCCGTTCGGTAAGGGGCTCTCACGAGCTGAGGATCATCGGTGTGTCTTCGTCTTCGAACCGCCTGCTGTCGGCGCGCTTCCTGAAGGCGGGCGGCAACGATTTCATGCTGCGGCCGTTCATCGACGAGGAATTCTACTGCCGCGTCAATCAGAACCTCGACACGCTGATCCAGATCTGGTCGATGCGCTCCGATCGGCGCGAGACGGATGTGAAGAACGTCGCTTGAATGTGGCGCGGGTAATCGACGAATGCCTTACATTGTCAGCCAGAGACAGAACGAAGCCGACGACTGCGGATGCGAAAATGCTCACGCGTCGGCTTTCGCCATCGCGAGCGTAGCATCGCTGCCGGATCCCTGCAGGTCTCTTTTCCCCTCGATCGAGGAGTTCTATCGCGAGGGCAGTGAAACCGTCGACCGCTGTCTGGAGCAGGGGACACCGTGTTGTGTCGCGATCGTCGATATCGATCGGCTCCAGCGCGTCGCCGATCTCCACGGGCCGAGTTGCGCCGCCGGCATACTGGCCGCGTTCGCGGAAAAACTACTGGACATCGCTTCCGGACAGCGCATGGCGGTTGCCTATCTCGGTTCCGACAAGTTCGGTCTGCTATGGGATGGCGGGGCAGGCTCCGAGGCAGCCGAGACCTTCGACCGGCTCAAACTCGATCTGACGGCCCGTCCTCTCATCTGGGAGGGAGAGACGATCCCGCTGACCGTTTCGATCGGCGTTGCCGATATCCATGGCCGCGAGACCTTCGACAACTACCTGAATGCCGCCGAACAATTCTTGTTCATGGCCAAGATGTCGGGCCGCAATCAGGTCGTTTGCGATTACACTTTTCTTGTCGTGAGACACTGACGGGGAAGGGCCGAGGCGACGAGCGGCGCGGTTTGCCGGGACAGATGGTCTCGCATACCGAAGACCGCTGCGAAATCGGCAAGCGGCGTCGCGGTGCTGGTTTCCTGCGGGATTGCCAGGCCACCGGCGGCCCTTCGGCTTCCTTGACGCGACATGCGGGTCGAATGTCCGCATGCCGCCTCGTCGAACCCGTCGCCTCGCTGACGCGTCACAGGAACGCGTCGCGGTTTTCCTTCAGATAGGCGGCGAGCGAGGAGGGCGTTTTCCCGGTCAGCAGTCGGTAGTCATCGGTCACGAGATCGAAATTGCCGGCACGGATATTTGCGTCGGCCGAAACCAGCATCTTCACGACGAAATCCGGAAGCCCGGCGGCAGTCATCCCGCCGGCAAGCTGTTCGTCCGTCACCTGAACGACCTCCAGCGGCCTGCCGGTCGCGTCAGAGACGAGTGCCGCGATTGCGTCGGCGTCGAGCGTTTCGGGTCCGGTCAGGGTGAAGACGTTGTTGCCTGCAGGCGGATTGGCGAGTGCGGCGGCGGCTGCACGGGCGCAATCGTCCCGGCTGATATTCGACACCTTGCCGCTTCCCATTGCCGTGTACCATTTGCCGGTCTGGAGATTGTGCGGCATCGACATCAGGTAGTTGTCGTCATACCAGGCGTTGCGCAGGATGGTGTAGGGGATGCCGGTCGCCTTGATCGCCTCTTCCGTCCCGAGATGATCCGGGGCGAAGCTGACGAGAGACCTGTCCGGGTTCGGCATCGATGTGTAGAGGATATGCTTGACACCCGCCTCCTGCGCTGCTGCGATCGCGGCCCGGTGCTGCCTGAGGCGCCCGCCCGGCGTCGCGAGATCGTCGGTGGAGATGACGAGGACGCGATCGATACCGGTGAAAGCCTTTGTAAGGCCTGCTTCATCCGTGAAATCGGCCTGTCGCGTCTCTATGCCTCGCGCGGCCAGATCGGCGAGTTTGGCAGGATCGCGGCTGGCGGCGACAACCTGATCCGGCGCGACCTGCGAGGTCTCCAGCAGGTGACGAATCACGGCCCGGCCGAGTTGTCCGCCTGCTCCGGTGACGAGAAGTTTGGTCATGATCTTTCCTCTGGCGATGCCGGCATGCGTCCGGCTGATTGATGGTCTCAAAATGAGAGCAGCACTACAATAGGAATTGACCGGTCTCTGTAAAGCAGGCACGTTCACGGCAGATCGTTACCTGAAGGGAACCACCGTATTGAACAGAACCGCGGACAAGGCGCGCGAGCCGGTGCTTGCGGGAGAGCCTTGCGACACATCTACCTGGGATGCGGGCAACTGTCCCGTCAGGGATGTCATGAACCAGATTGCCGGAAAATGGTCGACGCTGCTTCTGCAGGCGCTGGCGGAAAAGCCCTACCGGTTTGGCGAACTGAGGCGGCTGGTGCCGGATATTTCCCAGAGGATGCTGACCCAGACGCTTCGTGATCTGCAGAGAGATGGCTATGTGGACCGTCAGGTCTTCCCGACGAAACCGCCGAGCGTGGAATATCGGATGACCGATCTCGGCCATTCCCTGTTCGAACCGCTCGCCAGGGTGCTCGCCTGGGCGGAGGACAATCATGCTGCCGTCAGGGCGGCGCGGGTAAAGTTCGACGCGAGCGAACTCGCCT
>JBQGDG010000187.1:0-4801 GCA_052038935.1 Neorhizobium sp.
TCGGTGATCAATACCCATGGCACCATTCTCAAGCGCGGACACGAGCTGCAGCAGGTGCTGAAAGTGTTCGACAAGGTGCTGAAGCTGATCGACTGATATCGGACGCCGCCGCCGGCGGATCCGCTTCCTAGTCCAACGATCCGTTTTCCCTGCGCGATGCCGACGCCTCCTGTGCTTGGCAAAGGGCCTGGACTGCGGAGGCGACCCGCCGGCCGATCACCGTTCCGGCGCTTCCAGCGTGTCGATCCGTCTCAGCTTGGAGAAACCGAGAGCCCAGATCACGGTCACCGCGAGCGTGCCGACGCCGCCGATGACGACGGCCGGCACGGCGCCGACGAAATGCGCCATCGTGCCGGCGCGGAATTCGCCGAGTTCGTTCGACGCGCCGACGAACACCATGTTGACCGCGTTGACCCGGCCGCGCACCTCGTCGGGTGTCCACAGCGCGATCAGCGTCTCGCGGATATAGACGGAGATCATGTCGGCGGCGCCCATCAGCATCAGCGCCGCGATCGACAGCCAGGGCGTCGACGAGAGGCCGAAGATCAGCGTGCCGAGGCCGAAGAAGCCGACCCCGACGAACATCGCCAGACCCGCGTGATGGCGGATCGGATGGAAGGCGAGCCAGATCGCCACGACGATCGCGCCGATGCCGGGGCCGGCGCGCAGAAGGCCGAGACCCCATGGGCCGAGGTCGAGGATGTCGCGCGCGAAGATCGGCATCAGCGCCACCGCGCCTCCGAGAAGGACGGCGAAGAGATCGAGCGAGATGGCGCCGAGCACCACCTTCTCACGGGCGATGAAGCGGAAGCCGGCGAGGATATGGGCGAGATCCACCTTCGAGGACGACGTGCGCTGCGCCGGTTTCGGTATCAGGAAGACGAGGATCGCGGCGAGTGCGAGAAGGGCGAAGGCGATGCCGTAGGCGGCCGTGGCGCTGATGCCGTAGAGCAGGCCGCCGCCGACCGGCCCGAGGATGGACGCTGTCTGCCACGACGAGGAATTCCACGCGATCGCATTGGCGAGATCCTTCTCTGGCACCAGATTGGGACCGAGCGACTGCACGGCCGGGCCCATGAAGGCCCGCTCGATGCCGAAGACGACCAGGATGGCGAAGACGATCAGCGGCGAGAACGCGCCTGCAAGCGTCAGGGCGAGCAGAGCGCCGGAGCAGCCGGCTCCGGCCACCATGCAGATCGCCATGATCATGCGCCGGTTGTAGCGGTCGGCGACCGTCCCCGTGACCAGGATGAGCAGCAGCGAGGGAAGGAACTGCACGAGGCCGATCAGCCCGAGATAGAGCGGGTTGCGCGTCTCGTCATACATTTGCCAGCCGACCGAGACGCTGATGATCTGGATGGCGAAGGCGGCGAAGAAGCGCGACAGGAAGAAGCGGGTATAGGACGCGTGCCGGAAGGCGGAAAAACGGTCGCCCGCTGCGGGAAGAGACATCACCAGGACTTTCAGGGACCGGCGTCGGGCGAAACGCCCTCGCCACCGTTAAACATGCCTAAAAAGCGGCGGAAACGCCACTTGCTCGTTAGTTCTCCAATGTCTACATGTCTGTCAACAAGGAATTGTAGCTGGGCGCCCGCCATCTCCGAGAGTGGATCCGGCCCGGAAATTGGAGACGTGAATGCTCGCGCTGTTTCAGACCATCGACCTGGCCTTGAACCTCTACACCTGGATACTGATTGCCAGTGCCATCTTCTCCTGGCTCTATGCGTTCAACGTGATCAATTCGCGCAACCAGTTCGTCGATGCGATCGGCCGCTTCCTCTACAACGTGACGGAACCCGTCCTCGCTCCCATCCGTCGCGTCATGCCGAACCTCGGCGGTATCGACATCTCGCCGATCATCGTCCTGCTGATCATCTTCTTCCTGCGGTCGCTGATGTGGACGAGCATCTACCCGATGGTCGCTTGAGCGTCTTCAGCATCCATTCCGACCATCTGAGACTGACCGTCCGCCTGACGCCGAATGGCGGGCGGGATATGATTGAAGGCATCGAGGCGGATGCCGACGGCCGTTGCCATCTGAAGGTGCGCGTCGCAGCCGTTCCCGAGAACGGCAAGGCCAACAAGGCCCTGATTTCCCTCCTGTCGAAGACGCTCCGGATATCCCGAGGCTCCGTGAGCCTCGTCTCCGGTGAAACGTCGCGCAAAAAAATCCTCCGGATCGAGGGCGACCCGGAGGATTTGTCGGAAAGGCTCGGGAGGCTGCTCCCGGCCTGAAGGTTATTTCTGCGCCTTGTAGCGTTCGATCGCCTCGACGATCAGCCTCTTGGCGACGTCCACATCGTGCCAGCCGCCGATCTTGACCCACTTGCCGGGCTCCAGATCCTTGTAGTGTTCGAAGAAATGCTCGATCTGCTTGAGCGTGATCTCCGGCATGTCGGTGTAGTTCTTGATCTTGTCGTAGCGCTGGGTGAGCTTCGGTACCGGCACGGCGATGATCTTCTCGTCCTTGCCGCCGTCGTCTTCCATGATCATCACGCCGATCGGGCGCACGTTGATGACGCAGCCCGGAACCAGCGGACGGGTATTGCAGATCAGCACGTCGCACGGATCGCCGTCCTCGGACAGCGTGTGTGGGATGAAGCCGTAGTTGCCGGGATAGGTCATCGGCGTGTAGAGGAAGCGGTCGACGACGAGCGCGCCGGCATCCTTGTCCATCTCGTATTTGATGGGCTGTCCGCCGACCGGAACTTCGACGATGACATTCACGTCATCAGGCGGATTCTTGCCGATGGAAATTGCATCGATACGCATTCTTGTCCCCAATCAGGTTCAAATTCACTCCAGCGTCGATAGCGGGAATTCCGAGGCAAGGCAACAAGCCTTTGAATTGACGAGCGGGATCCGGGTGAAACGGCGCGGGCTCGCGGCTCTCAGGTAGAGGGCCAGACGAAGCCGAGTTTCTTCAGCTGGGTGCCGCCGAAATCTTCCATTCCCTCGACCGCGTCGATGCCGCCGTGACGGCGGAAGAAGCGCACGGCGTGCTCGCTGTCCTCCAGGCACCAGACGACCAGCCCCTCGCAGCCGAGCGACTTCAGGAGCCGCCGGCTTTCGCCGAACAGGCGTCGTCCAAGGCCGATCCCCTGAAATTCCGGACGCAGGTAGATTTCGTAGATCTCGCCGTCATAGGGCAGGGCACGGGAACGGTTCAGGCCGATCGTGGCATAGCCGGCGATCTGGCCGGCCACGTCGAGGACGAGCAGCGTTGCCGGGCCGTTCGTCGCCTTGCGCCACCAGCCTTCGCCGCGGCGCTCCAGCATCTGGACGAGCGGCTTGTGCGGGATCAGGCCGGCATAGGCCTGGGACCACGCACCCCGGTGTACTTCCGAGATGGCCGTGGCATCCTGCGGATCGGCCCGCCGAACATCGATCGACAACGTCTTCATAACGCGACTTTAGGTCCTGCTGTGCCGGGTCCGCCATCGGTCTTGCGTTAACCAGACGGATTGCCCACAGACTTTTCATGGGGACAACAGCCGCTACGTTAACGCTTTTTTAACCTCCCTCACAAGCCTGACCAAAAGCATGGCACAGAAAAAACCCCGGCATCGCTGCCGGGGTTCGATCGGTTGGAAATCTGCGGCTGTCAGCCTACTGCGAGCTTCGACTTTTCGTGACGCTTGCGGTCGTTGGCGTCGAGGTAGATCTTGCGCAGGCGGATCGACTTCGGCGTGACTTCCATCAGCTCGTCGTCCTGGATCCAGGAGAGCGCGCGGTCGAGCGTCATGCGGATCGGCGGGGTCAGGCGGACGGCTTCGTCCTTGCCGGCCGAACGGATGTTGGTCAGCTGCTTGCCCTTCAGGACGTTGACTTCGAGGTCGTTGTCACGGCTGTGGATGCCGATGATCATGCCCATGTAGACCTTTTCGCCCGGCTCGATGATCATCGGGCCGCGGTCTTCCAGGTTGAACATGGCGTAGGCCACGGCTTCACCGGCCTGGTTGGCGAGCAGAACGCCGTTGGTACGGCCTGCGATCTCGCCCTTGTAGGGCTGGTAGTCGTTGAACAGGCGGTTCATGATCGCCGTGCCGCGCGTGTCGGTCAGAAGTTCCGACTGGTAGCCGATGAGGCCGCGGGTCGGAGCCAGGAACTTCAGGCGAACGCGGCTGCCGCCCGAAGGCCGCAGTTCGGTCATCTCGGCCTTGCGCTCGGACATCTTCTGGACGACGACGCCGGAATGTTCTTCATCGACGTCGATGACGACTTCCTCGATCGGCTCCATCGTGGTGCCGTTCTCGTCCTTGTGCATGACGACGCGCGGACGCGAGACGGCAAGCTCGAAACCTTCGCGGCGCATCGTTTCGATCAGAACGGCGAGCTGAAGTTCGCCGCGGCCGGACACGTAGAACGAATCCTTGCCTTCGGCTTCCTCGATCTTGAGAGCGACGTTGCCTTCGGCTTCCTTGAACAGACGATCGCGGATGACACGCGAGGTGACCTTGTCGCCTTCGGTGCCGGCAAGCGGGCTGTCGTTGACGATGAAGGACATGGTGACGGTCGGCGGATCGATCGGCTGGGCCTGCATCGCCTCGGTGACCGAAGGGTCGCAGAACGTATCGGCGACGGTGCCCTTGGAAAGACCGGCGATGGCGACGATGTCACCGGCAACCGCTTCCTCGATCGGCTGACGCTCGATGCCGCGGAATGCGAGGATCTTGGAAATACGGCCGGTTTCGACCGTCTTGCCGTCCTGAGACAGAACCTTGACCGCCTGGTTCGGCTTGATCGAGCCGGAGGCGACGCGACCGGTGATGATACGGCCGAGGAACGGGTTGGCCTCGAG
>JBQGDG010000188.1:0-1716 GCA_052038935.1 Neorhizobium sp.
CTGCATGTCGAGATACTCTATAATGAGTACAACATGGTCGCGGCCTTTGCCGTGGCCTCGCTCCTGGCGCTGCTTGCCCTCGTCACGCTCGCATTGAAAACCCTTCTCGAACTTCGGTTCGGTGCCGGCGCCGCCGGCGGCAGACACTAGAGGTCCCTTTCCGCATGGAAGTCAGAATCAACAATATCCGCAAGGAATTCGACCGCTTCGCCGCATTAAACGACGTATCGCTGGACATTGCGTCCGGCGAACTGATCGCGCTGCTCGGGCCGTCCGGCTCCGGCAAGACGACGCTCCTGCGCCTCATCGCCGGCCTGGATTTCCCCACCGCCGGGCAGATCTTCTTCGGCGACGAAGACGCCTCGCATCACAGCGTGCAGGAGCGCAATGTGGGCTTCGTCTTCCAGCACTACGCGCTTTTCCGTCACATGACGGTGGCCCAGAATATCGGCTTCGGTCTCAAGGTACGTCCTTCCGCCAGCCGGCCGCCGAAGAGCGAGATCAGCAGACGGGTCTCCGAGCTGCTCGACATGGTGCAGCTCTCGGGGCTCGAAAACCGCTATCCGAACCAGCTGTCCGGCGGCCAGCGCCAGCGCGTCGCGCTCGCCCGCGCCATGGCGATCGAGCCGCGCATCCTGCTGCTCGACGAACCCTTCGGCGCCCTCGACGCCAAGGTGCGCAAGGAGCTGCGCCGCTGGCTGCGCGAATTCCACGACCGCACCGGCCATACGACGGTCTTCGTCACCCATGACCAGGAGGAGGCGCTGGAACTCGCCGACCGCGTCGTCGTGATGAGCCAGGGCAGGATCGAACAGGTCGGCTCGGCGGATGACGTCTATGACCGGCCGGGTTCCCCCTTCGTCTTTTCCTTCATCGGCGAATCCTCGCAGCTGCCCGTGGACGTGAAGGACGGCGCTGTCCTCTTTCAGGATCATCCGATCGGCATATCCGAAAGCGAGGACATATCCGGCGAGCTGTTCTTCCGCCCGGAGGATGTTGCCCTGACGGAGGCCAGGGATGCGCTGTTCGGCAATGTCACGGCCTGCCGGCGACTTGCCGGCACCCGTATCGCCGAAATCGATATCGCCAACGAGGGCAACGCGCCTTACCATGTCGAGATCGAGGTGCCGCTGCATGCGCCGGTCGAACTCGGAGCGGAGATCCGCTTCCGGCCGACGCGCTGGAAGATCTTCACCAGATAGTCCGGGCTGCGACGGCGGCCGGCAGCATGCGTGACGAACTTCCCGTGACGGGCACGGCGAGGGGATCGGCGCGTCCGTCGGAACCCGCCGTCGGCTGCCGGCGTTTTCGCTCGTCGCAATGATCCATGGACGGTAAAGACATGGCGAAGAAACGAACGGGCGTGCCGGCGGCGATGGGCCTGGCGGTGTTGGCTGCGACGGCACATGCCCTGCCGGTGTCGAGGGCCCATGCGGGCACCATCTCGGACGCCAGTTTTCACAGCAATGCGCTGGATGCGCGTTTTCCCGTCAATGTCTACAGGCCGGATGGCGAGGCGCCGCATGGCGGCTGGCCGGTTCTCTATCTGCTCCACGGCCATGACGGCGACCAGAACAGCTGGCGCGACCTCGGCGACATAAGGGCGACGCTCGACCGGCTGATCGCCGAACGCACGATCCGCCCGCTCGTCGTCGTCATGCCGGGCGTGACCAACAGCTGGTATGTGGATTCCGCCGCCGTCGACGGGCCGGGCGA
>JBQGDG010000189.1:0-9652 GCA_052038935.1 Neorhizobium sp.
GACTGGTTCTGGCAGACCATGCAACGCAGCTGTGCCGAGATCTGCCGCGCCCTGTGTTCCAGTGCCGGGTCCTTCAGCACCTCATCGGGGTTGACCGCGAAAGCGGGGAACGGGCAAAGCAGGAGGAAGAGAGCGAGCAGCAGTCCCGGCTTTTTCATTCCGCCGGCTCCAGTGCCGTCTTCCCGACCTTGATCGGCTTGGCCCTGCGGCTCGGCGCGCCGACGCGCAGCCTGCGGTCGGACAGCGATACGAAGCCGCCGAGCATCATGATCAGCGATCCGCCCCAGATGCAGACGATCAGCGGTTTCCACCAGATCCGCACGACGATGCCGCCGCTTTCGATCGGATCGCCGAGCGAGACATAGAGCTGGCTCAGCCCGAAGGTCAGGATGCCGGCTTCGGTCGTCGGCATCCGTCTTGCCGTATAGATCCGCTTCGACGACCATACGTCGGCGACGGTCGCGCCGCCGCGGCTGATGGTGAAGTGGCCGCGCTCCTCGGTGAAGTTCGGGCCGACGGCCTCGCGCATGCCGTCGAAGACCAGACTGTAACCGCCCGCCTGGGCGGACTGGCCCTGTTTCATTTCCACCACGGTCTCGGTGCTGAAGGCCGATGCGGCGACGATGCCGATCACCGTCACGCCGAGGCCGAAATGGGCGATCGCCGTCCCGAGCGCCGAGCGCGGCAGGCCGCTGACTCGCCTGATCGATGTCATCAACGGCAGCTTGCCGAACATGCCGCGTTGCCAGAGGTCCGCGATCGCGCCGAACATGCCCCAGCAGCCGAGCGCCAGCCCGAAGATCGCCATCACCGGGCCGCCGTTCTGCATGTAGTAGAGCACGAGGCCGAGCACGAGCGCCAGACCGGCAAACACGTAGAGCCGCTGGAACGCGCCGAGCAGGTCGGCACGCTTCCAGGCCAGGAGCGGCCCGAACGGCGCGGCGATCAGCAGGGGCAGCATCAGCAGGCCGAAGGTCATGTTGAAGAACGGCGCACCGACCGAGATCTTCTCGCCGGTCAGGGTTTCCAGAACCAGCGGATAGAGCGTGCCGGTCAGCACCGTCGCGGTCGACACCGTCAGGATGAGGTTGTTGAGGACGAGCGCGCCTTCGCGCGATACCGGCGCGAACAGGCCGCCTGCCTTGAGCGTCGGCGCCCGCCAGGCGAACAGCGCGAATGCGCCGCCGATGAAGAAGGCGAGGATGCAGAGGATGAAAATGCCGCGCGACGGGTCGGTCGCAAAGGCGTGGACGGAAGTGAGGACACCGGAGCGGACGAGGAAGGTGCCGAGCAGCGACAGCGAGAAGGTCATGATCGCGAGCAGCACGGTCCAGATCTTCAGCGCCTCGCGCTTTTCCATCACCAGCGCCGAATGCAGCAGCGCCGTGCCGGCCAGCCAGGGCATGAAGGAGGCGTTTTCCACCGGGTCCCAGAACCACCAGCCGCCCCAGCCGAGTTCGTAATAGGCCCAGTAGGATCCCATGGCGATGCCAGCCGTCAGGAAGGTCCAGGCGCCGAGCGCCCAGGGCCGCACCCAGCGCGCCCAGGCGGCGTCGATCCGGCCTTCCATCAGCGCCGCGATGGCGAAGGAGAAGCAGACCGAGAAGCCGACGTAACCGAGATAGAGGAGCGGCGGATGGATGGCGAGGCCGAAATCCTGCAGCACGGGATTGAGATCCTGGCCTTCCGCCGGCGCCGGATCGAGCCGGGTGAAAGGATTGGACGTGAGCAGGATGAACAGCAGGAAGGTCGCGGAGATCCACGCCTGCACGGCGAGGACATTGGCCTTCAGCGTCTCCGGCAGGTTGCGGCCGAAGATCGCGACGAGGGCGCTGAAGAAGACGAGGATCAGCATCCAGAGCATCATGGAGCCCTCGTGATTGCCCCAGACGCCGAAATACTTGTAGATCAGCGGCATCAGCGAGTGGGAGTTCTCCCAAACGTTCCTGACGGAAAAGTCGGAGACCACGTAGGCCCAGGTCAGCACCGCGAAGGACAGTGCGACCAGCGCGAACATCAGGATCGACCCGGTCGTCGCCAGCGCCATCAGGCTGGCGTCGCGGCGCCTCACGCCGACGATGGGCAGGATGGAGACGATGACCGCGGTCGCCAGCGCCAGAACGAGCGCGTAATGGCCAAGCTCGATGATCATGGTGCGGTGCTCCCGGTGATTTGTCCCTTACGCTCGGCGGCCGGGTCGGGCTGCGGCTTGCCCTCGCCTTCCCACACGCCATCGGCCTTCAGCCGGTCGGCGACCTCTTTCGGCATGTAGTTTTCGTCGTGCTTGGCAAGCACGCTGTCGGCGACGAAGGCATGCGTGGCGATGTCGAAGGCGCCCTCGGTCACGACGCCCTGCCCTTCGCGGAAGAGATCCGGCAGGATGCCGGTATAGGTCACCGGCACGTTGCCGGTGCCGTCGGTCACGGTGAAGCTCACCGTCGATCCCTGGCCGCGCTTGACGGAACCCTCGGCCACGAGCCCGCCGAGCCGGATGCGGGTGCCCGGCTTGATGTCGGCGGTCGCGATATCGGCCGGCATGAAGAAATACGCTACCGACTGGCTGAAGGCGAACATCACGAGGAAGACGGCGGTGATGATGAAGCTCATGCCGCCGGCGATCACCGCCAGCCTTTTCTGTTTACGCGTCATTGCGTTGCTCCTCGAGGCGCGGCATCGACCGAAGCCAGCCCCATTTCACGGGCGAGCGCGGCAAGCTGCCTGCCCTCGTTGCCCTCGGCCGGGAATGTCCCGAGCCCGCTCTTCAGCGCAGCCTCGGCCTTGTCCCGCTCGCCGAGAACCATGTAGGACCTTACCAGCCTCAGCCAGCCCTCGATATTCTTCGGATCGGCCTCCAGGCGCGCGGCGAGACTGTCGACCATGCCGCGCACCATCGCCTGACGCTCATCCTGCGAGAGGTCCTGCGCCGCCGCGACATCGTCGGCCGACGGATTGCCCGGCGCGCCGGACGGCGGGGCGGCAGATGCCGTGCCGCCGTTCTTGGCGATATGTTCATTGATCAGCCCCATCCACGGCGCATCGGCGGGCGAGGCGTTGGCGATCGCCTCGAAGGCTGCCTTCGCCTCCGGCGCCTTGCCGGCCTGTTCCAGGCTCAGGGCGACATAGAAACGGGCACGCGCGTTGTCCGGCTCCAGCCGCGCCGCTTCCTCGAAAGCCGCGCGGGCGTCTTCGGTCACGATACCGTCGTTGGCGGCAACCAGCGTTTCGCCGAGGCCCGACAGGCGCGCCGCATCGGCTCCCTTCAAGCGGATCGCGTTGCGATAGGCGAGCTCCGCATCGCCGAGACGCATCGCGCGCAGATAGATCGGCGCGAGAATGTCCCAGCCGGCTCCGTCGTTCGGGTTCTGCGCGAGATGCCGCTCGGCCTTCGCCACCAAAAGGGCCATGTTGGTGCCGGGATCGGCGAGACGCGCCTCCAGCGGCTGGTCCGGCAGGTTGGGGCTGCCGAGCATGATATAGAGACAGAGGCCGAGCGCAGGCGGCACGACCGTGACGGTACCGACGGCGATGCGGTGCCACAGCCCGCGCGCGGCCTTCGGGTTTTCGGGCTTGCCGGCAGCGCCGGCGGCCGCCAGAAGGCGCCTGCCGATCTCGGCGCGGGCATATTCCGCTTCCTCGGCGCTGATCAGGCCCTGCGCCTTGTCGCGCTCCAGTTCCTTCATCTGGTCGCGATAGACCTCGACCTCCTCGGCATTCTCCGGCGCCGACGCCTCAGCGCGCCGCGAGAGCGGATAGAGAAGGACCGCCGCCACGAGTGCGGTCAGGATTGCGAGGAGTATCCATAACATCATGTTCGCCAATTACTGCAACGCCCGGGACTTTCCAACCAGCCGGCCGCCGTTGACGTGAATTTGAGACGTTTCGCCGCGACCGGAGGCGACTATCGGCCGTGATGGTCCGTTTCTACCATGACCTGCATCAAAATCGGCCGGGACGTTGTGTCGCCCTATGCGCGGCGGCGCCTGGGTGCCGGCCTCTTTTGCCCGTCCGCCGCGTTTCGCTCTCTGGTCCGGCTGCGCGAGGGTCAGGTCAACGGCGTCCAGGTACCGTCCGAGTTGCGGCAGGCCGCGCCTCTTGCCATGGATTCCTTGCCCTTGACCGTCACCGTGTGCCGATACTGCCGGCAGTTCTGTGCACCGACCTGATAGGGGGCGTTGGCGATCACGACGCCGCTCGCGCCATCGCCCTTCCACGGCATCGCCTGTCCGCCGACTGCTTCTTCCAGCACCCGGTATTCGGCCTCGAGCGCGCGCGATCGATCGCTGGAGGACAGTTCGGCGCCGCTGCGTCCGACGATCCCGCCCTGCAATGCCGTGATATAGCTCGCGGAGGAGGACGGTTTCGGCGACAGCAACCCGCCTGCACCGGCCGATGTCCGGGATGCAGTCGTACAACCGGAGGCCATGACAAGGCAGCTTAGGGTCAGCAACAGGCTGGAAAAGCTTACAGATCGCATCGCTTGTGAAACGGTCTCCGGCTGGAACTAAAGGGCGGAATCAGGTCAAGAAGGAGGGGAAACGAGGCCGGAGATCGTCGTCCCCGAACGGCCAAATTCCCATCGCTGCGTCACAACCCGGTCCACCCGCTTTCGCCGTCAAAGATATAGCAGGCGATGCGGGCGTCCACCAGTTGTGACAGCAAGTCTTCGGCCGTTGCTCATCGGCCACAGATCCGGCATGCATGTCAGACACCGTCCTTCATCACGCCCGGCATGAGGAGACCGACGCGCAGGCCGCCGCGTGGGCCGCGGTCGAGACGGATCCGGCCCTGGTATTCCGAGACGATCTCGGTGACGATGGAAAGTCCGAGCCCGGCGCCCGGCTTGCTCTCGTCGAGCCGCCGCCCGCGCTTCAGCGCCTCGGTGATCTGCTCGGGCTCGAGGCCCGGCCCGTCGTCCTCGACGATCACCTCCACCCAGGAACGGCGGGCGGCGTCGCCCTCGGACCCTTGCGGGGCGGCGGCGGTCGTCGCCGTCACCCAGACACCGGTGCGGCAGAAGCGCGCGGCGTTTTCCAGAAGGTTGCCGACCGTCTCCTCCAGGTCTTGCTGTTCGAGCGCGATGGCCAGCGTCGACGGCGATACCGAAAGATGGAATTCGGTGTCCGGATTGAGCCTGCGCAGAACCCGCACCAGCCTTTCGAGCACCGGCTCGACCTCGCTGCGGGCCAGCAGCGATTCGCGCTGGGCGGCGATGCGCGCCCGATTGAGATAGGACTGGACCTGGCTCTGCATCGCTTCGGACTGCGAGCGGACGAGATCCGACTGCACCTTTTCACCGAGGCGCGATTCGTTGAGCAGTACGGCGATCGGCGTCTTCAGCGAATGGGCGAGATTGCCGACCTGCATCCTCGCCCGCTCGACGATCCGCCGGTTGCTCTCGATCAGCGCGTTGATGTCGTTGGCGAGCGGCATGATCTCGCGGGGGAACTGCCCTTCGAGACGCTCCACCTCGCCGCGGCGCACCCGTTCCAGGGAACGGCGGGCGCCCTTCAACGGCAGCAGACCGTAGAGGATCGCCATGCCGTTGACGACGAGGCTGCCGAAGCCGAAGACGGCCAGCGTGATGTAGAGATTGCGGGAAAAGCCCTGGACGTCGTCCTCGACCACCGCGAAATTTCCCGAAACACGGAAGCGCGCGGCGCGGCCTTCGCCGTCCAGCACCACTTCGGTCTCGGCGACCAGCACGTGGTTACCGAAGGCGTCGTAGGTCTGGTAGAACCGTTCGTACCTGTTGTTGAACGGTACGCTGAGAATGGTCGGCACCTTGATGTTGGACGTACCGAGCGAAGAGGACGACAGCGGCGTCGCGGCGAAGGTGCCGAGCGGCTCGATGATCCAGTACCAGCCCGTCTCAGGCTGCGAGAAGCGGAGGTCGCCGAGCTGGGGATTGCCCGAAAGCTTGTTGTCCTCGCCGATCGTCATCGAATTGATGACGTTGTAGAGCTGGGCGCGCAGGAGATCGGTGAAGGCCCGCTCGGCCGATTGCCGGTAGAGTTGCGAGATGACGACGGCGATCACCACCAGAGCCACGGCCGACCATGCCGTCGCCAGCAGGAGGACGCGTCCCGTCAGGGATCTCAGCCCTCCCATCGCCGGCCTGCGGAGGTTCGCTTTATCGGGCATCGGCCGGTGCTTGCATCCGGTAGCCGAGCCCGCGGACGGTCTCGATGAGATCGACGCCGAGTTTCTTGCGCAGGCGGCCGACGAATACCTCGATCGTGTTTGAATCGCGGTCGAAGTCCTGATCGTACATGTGCTCGACCAGTTCGGTGCGCGAAACCACCTGGCCCATATGGTGCATCAGGTAGGACAACAGCCGGAATTCGTGGGATGTCAGCTTCAGCGATACGCCGTCGACGGTCGCCTTGGAGGCCTTGGTGTCGAGCCGGACCGGACCGCAGACGATCTCGGAGGACGAGTGGCCGGCAGCGCGGCGGATGAGCGCCCTCACCCGCGCCAGAACCTCCTCGACGTGGAAAGGCTTGGCGACATAGTCGTCGGCGCCGGCATCGATGCCGGCCACCTTGTCGCTCCAGCGGTCGCGCGCGGTCAGCATCAGCACCGGCATGCCCTTGCCATTGGCACGCCATTTCTCGACCACGGTGATGCCGTCCATCTCCGGCAGGCCGATATCGAGGATGACCGCGTCATAGGGTTCGGTATCGCCGAGGAAATGCCCTTCCTCGCCGTCGAATGCGGTGTCGACCACGTAGCCCGATTCCTTCAAGGCGTCGGAAAGCTGGCGATTGAGATTGACGTCGTCTTCGACCACGAGAATGCGCATGAACGGCCCCTTGCTACCTGTCCGGCGAGTATGCTGACCCGCCCGCCCTACATCGGCACCCGGACGGTGACCTTGCGCGGCCGCTCGCTGCCGCTGCCCTGTACCAGAACGGTGACGACACAGGTCTGGCCGTCGGAGGACGGCTGGGCGGACAGAAGCTGTCCACCCGTTTCACGGACGACACGCGATGCGGCCGTGCCGCAATCCCCGGCAACGAGGATGAGATAGTCCCGGGCCGTCGCAGGCTGCACCGACAGTCCGGCGGCGAATGCTGTGCCGGCGGCCAAAATCGCGATGATCGGCAGTCGCACCATATAACCGTTTCCACTCAAGCGACAAAAAGATCATGTCCAAAGCATGTTATGGATTATGTATCTGATGACGGCTGAATGGCAAATGAATGCTCCGTAATGCTTCCCTTCAGCTAGCCTTTTCCACCGATGGATGCAGTGGCGACGAGACGCCCGTAAAGCGCCAGGAGAGCGCCGGCGGCACCCGTCAGCGTAACGGCGATTTCAGCGAGTTCCAGCTGGGCCTCGGGGTCGAGGTCCAATCCGGCCACGTGCAGGATCGAGGCCGCGACGGCGATCAGCGCGCCCCACACGGTTTTCGATTGGTACCAGTTCTTGATGTCGTCCATCGTTCGTCTCCGGTTTTCAAAGGTCGAGTGTGGCTCGGGCGGCGATGCCTGACGGCACCGTCCATCCCATTTGCGTGATCCTCAGGAAGATCGCCTCCAACGGCGTGCCGAAGTCCGCCAGTTCGTCCTCGGCGGCATAGATGAAGGACGGCGTCGGGACTTCCGCCCGTCGCTTCACCTCATCCCCGGCCATGATCTCCACCAGATATCGCTCCTGCGGCTCGTCCGGGGGGATGTCGAGCACGTCCCAGTCGTCGGCGTCGATCCGGCCGCGCCGGACCCAGCGCAGCGCTATATCGCCATTCGGTTCGCGCGCAGCCCGAAGGTGTACGGGAGCAAGCGGCGTCTGTGCCCGCAGGCCGCCCGCGAAGACATGCGGCCCCGATCGGCCGCCGCCGCCCGGCAGACTTTCCGCCAGCCAGTTCAGCGCCCGGCCGCGCTCGTCGCTTCCGAGACCGAGCGGCACGACGGCATCGTCCAGCACGACACAAGGCCTGCCGGCAGAGGCTCCGGCAGCCGAGGCGTCCTCCGTTCCGGCAAGGCCGCGGAGCAATCCCTGGAGCCGCCAGCGCCCGGGCTCGATTTCCAGCGCCGAGGAAAAGCCGATGACTTCCCAAATGTCGTTGCCGGCACGAACGGCGATCCGGTTCTCCCCGCTCAGCACCGCCTGATCGCTCGCTGACGAGACCTCGCCGAAATGAAGGTCGAGCTCCAGCGTCGCAGCCCGATCGAAACGGCCGGCGATACCCGGTATCAGGGGCGCGGTCAGCGTGCCGGTCCGCGCCGGCCGGTCGAGGACCACCCGCGTCCTGTAGCCTTCGCCGGATGCGGAGGAGGACAGTGCGATCCGCCGCCATGGCCGGCAGTAGGCGGCGACGCAGGCGAAATTCTCCGCCGCTCCGTCGCGCAGCCGCGGCAGGTCGAGGAAATGCACGACCGGGCGGAAGGCATCGGATGCACCACCGCCGCTGCCCTCGCGCGTGCCGGTGGCCGCAGGCTGACGGGCCGGTGGCAGCGCCGCATGGCGGCGGGCCTCGATGCGGCGCACGTCGCCGTCCTCGATGCGCTCGACGATGAATGTCCCCTCCGGCCCCTGGTCCAGGCTGACGGCATCTCCGACCTCTATCGTCGGGTCTGCGGGCGGCAGCGCGAAACTCAGGGCCTGCTTCGCTATCCGGCCTGCGCGCAGGGCGTTTTCGACCGCCGCCAGCGCCGTCTCCTCGGCCAATGCCGCCGGAAGGTTGAAGCCGAGAACGCGGCGGCTCTGCGCTTCCAGCGTCCGCGACCTCACGCTGGCCTGCTCGTAATCCAGCACGGGATTGCAGGATGTCAGCACCGCCTCGGCGGCGAAGTCGCTGTCATGGCCGCGCGTTTCCGACCAGAGCGGCTCCCCGTCCGTATCGGCAAGCACCGGGATCGC
Organism: Neorhizobium sp.; assembly: GCA_052038935.1. Taxonomy (GTDB): domain Bacteria; phylum Pseudomonadota; class Alphaproteobacteria; order Rhizobiales; family Rhizobiaceae; genus Neorhizobium. The sequence goes on from JBQGDG010000189.1 coordinate 8,863, forward strand.
CCGGGGCACGATGCTGGCGCCGCCGCGCGACCTGAACCGAATGCTCCCGTCGTGCTCGGCGACGTCGATCTGGAACGCTTCCATCAGCGGCTCGAGCATGGCCCGCGCCGAGATCAGGTCCGCCTGGACATATCCGGTCAGGTCGCCGCTGACGGCTGACACGTCGAAGTCGTCGAAGCCGTGGTCGGTCAGGATCGCGGCAATCGCGTCGGCGAGCGTCGTTGCGCCCAGCCGGCCGTTGAGCCAGTGGCCGGTGCGCCAGTTTCCGCCGTCGCTCCATATACCGAGATCGTCCGGGAAGGCCGGCGACGGCCGCGCGTCCCAGGTCCAGACGAAGAGGTGGTCGGGATCGACCATGCCTTCGGGCGCGGCGCCACCACGCCAGTGGTCGTGATGGGCTTCCAGAAACCGCCGCTGCTGGCTGTCGGACCGGGCGCCGGCGGAAAAGTAAGGGAGATTGCTCTCCGCGGACTTCGGATCGACGAAGACATTCGGCTGGTTGCCGCCCTTGTCCACCGCGGGGCACCCCAGTTCGGTAAACCAGACCGGCTTCATGCCTGGCATCCAGCGCGTCGGAATCACCCGTTCCGCTCCGTCGACGCGGTCGTAATGGCGGTTCGACCACCAGCTCTGGATGTCCTTGTAGCGGAACACCCAGGGCTTTCCCGCAAGTCCATCGGTGATCGGCGAACGCACGCGATCCTGCCGGTCGGTGGCGCTGGCATAGTACCAGTCATGCCCCTCGCCGGCGGCGATCTGACCCGCCATCGCCGCGGCATCGTCGCATGAA
>JBQGDG010000190.1:0-4500 GCA_052038935.1 Neorhizobium sp.
ATGGACCGTCCGCGAGATGGAAGAGCGCTACAAGAAGATGTCGAAGATCGGCGTTCGCAATATCGACGGCTTCAATTCTCGCGTCGAGCAGGCGAAGGAAAAGGGCGAGATCCTGACCCGCACCGTGCAGACCGGCTTCGACCGGCAGACGGGCGAGGCGATGTACGAGACCGAGGAATTCGACCTCGAGCCAATGCCCTATATCGTCGTCATCATCGACGAGATGGCCGACCTGATGATGGTCGCCGGCAAGGATATCGAAGGCGCGGTGCAGCGCCTGGCGCAGATGGCGCGTGCCGCCGGCATCCACGTCATCATGGCGACGCAGCGCCCCTCCGTCGACGTCATCACCGGTACGATCAAGGCGAACTTCCCGACGCGCATCTCCTTCCAGGTCACCTCCAAGATCGACAGCCGGACGATCCTCGGCGAACAGGGGGCCGAACAGCTGCTCGGCCAGGGCGACATGCTCTACATGGCCGGCGGCGGACGCATCCAGCGCGTCCACGGTCCCTTCGTCTCCGATACCGAAGTGGAAGAGATCGTCGCCTACTTGAAAACTCAGGGTGCGCCCCAATATCTCGATGCGATCACGGCCGACGACGATGACGACGAAGGCGGCGGCGGTGGTCCGGCGGGCACGTCCAACCTGTCGGATTCGGATGATCCCTACGATCAGGCGGTGGCAATCGTGCTGCGCGACGGCAAGGCTTCGACGTCCTATATCCAGAGGCGTCTCGGCATCGGCTACAACCGGGCCGCCTCGCTGATCGAGAGGATGGAGAAAGAGGGGCTGATCGGACCGGCCAATCATGCCGGAAAGCGGGAGATCCTCGTGCCGACGGAAACGGACATCCTCGACCGGTAAGGCCTGCGTGATCGCGCGGGCTGCGGGCGGAGCGGCCATCAAGGTGCCGTGTTTGCCGCCCAGTGCATTTGGAAGGAGAAAAGAATGACCAAAGAAAAGACACCTCTTTCCGTCCATCTCGGCCGCAGGCAGTTTTCCGCGGGCCTGTTCGGCCTTGCGGCGACGACGCTGATGCCTGCTGCAGGTCTTGCCCAGGGTGCCGGCGGTGCCGCGGCGCAGAAGATCGCCGACCATTTCTCGTCGGTGAAGACGATGATGGGCGAATTCGTCCAGTTCGGCCCGCGCGGCGAACAGACCGGCGGCAAGTTCTTCATCGAGCGGCCCGGCAAGCTGCGCTTCAATTTCGAGGATCCGTCGCCGCTGCGCGTCATCGCCGATGGCCGCAACGTCGTCATCGGTAACGTCAAGCTCAAGACCTGGGACATCTATCCGCTGTCCAAGACGCCGCTGACGCTGCTGCTGGCAGACCGGATCGATCTCGCCAACGATGCCGTCCGCGGCGTGCGCGAAGAGAGCGACCTCACCACGATCGTGCTCGGCAACAAGACGATCTTCGGCGATTCGACGATCACGATGATGTTCGACAGCAAGACCTATGACCTGCGCCAGTGGACGATCACCGATGCCCAGAACAAGGACACGTCGGTGATGATCTACAACGTCAAGAACGGCGTGAATTTCGACGAACGCGTGTTCACCATCCCCTATGACGAGGTGCGCGGCCGGGGCTGAGCCGGTTCGCCGGCCTGCCGGCGCTGGCCTTCGCGACCCGTTTCTCTCGACAGCTTCCCGGCGTCAGGGCGGGTGCCCGATGCCGGCGATCGGCGGTTTCACCGGCCTGCCCATTCGACGCACCGTTTCGTGCCGGAAATCGATTCCGCTTCCCGCACCGATGCTGTAGACCTCGTGAAAAATCGAGGATCCGATGACCTTTTCCATCACTACCTGGAATATCAATTCCGTGCGGCTGCGCATGCCGATCGTGCAGCAGTTCATCGTCCGCAACCAGCCCGACATCCTGTGCCTGCAGGAGATCAAGTGCCAGGAGCCGGAATTCCCCTATCAGCCCTTGAGGGATCTCGGCTACCAGCACATCATCGTGCACGGGCAGAAGGGATATCACGGGGTGGCCATCGCCTCGAAACTGCCACTGGCCGAGGATCATCGTCAGAACTACTGCGATGTCGGCGATGCACGGCACATTTCGGCGCTCTTCGAACGTGGTTCGCGGCGGGTCCGGCTGCATAACTTCTATGTGCCTGCCGGTGGCGACGAGCCGGACAGGGCGGTGAACCCGAAATTCGGCCATAAGCTCGATTTCGTCGAGGAGATGAAGGCGCTGAAGGCCGAGGCCATGCCCGGCATCTCCTCAATTCTCGTCGGCGACCTCAACATCGCGCCGCTCGAACACGACGTCTGGTCGCACAAGCAGCTCCTGAAGATCGTCAGTCACACGCCGGTGGAGACCGACGGGCTGAAGGACGTGATCGCCAGAGGCGGCTGGCTCGATCTGATGCGCCAGCACACGCCCGAGCCGGAGAAGATCTATACGTGGTGGAGCTACCGCGCCAAGGACTGGGAGGCCGCCAACAAGGGCCGTCGTCTCGACCATGTCTGGTCGTCGCCGGATCTCGGCCCGTTCCTCGACCGGATCGAGATCCTGAAGGAGGCCCGCGGCTGGAACCAGCCGTCCGACCACGTGCCGGTAACGGCGGTGTTCAAGATTTGAGGCGGCGGACGTCCAAAGCCTCCAAAGCCTTCCCGCGAAAAAGCCCTCTCCCGACCCTCCCCACAAGGGGAGGGCTGAACCTGGCCTTCCCGCCGAGCCCGTTCGGCGGCGCTCAGCTGTCAGCCATGTCAAATCGGGGTAGGCGAGGCGATGCCGGTTTTCTCCCCGCTTGCAGATGAGATGGCCGGCAGGCCAGAGCGGGGCCGCACCTTGGCGATAGCCTGCCGCGGGTCCATACGCGGAGAGAGCGACAGGCGGCCGGACAAGACTACCGGAACCTGTGCTCCATGGCCGCCGCAGCCTTGGCGAGGCCTGCGATATTGTCCCGGATGCGGTTTTCGATCAGTCGGCCGACCTGCGGGTATTCTTCGAGGAGCCTCTGGAACAGCGGGCGGTTGATCTTGAGGAGCTCGGCATCGGAGGCGGCGAGCGCGGTGAATTTTCGCTCCACCATGGTGACCAGCGCCAGTTCCGACAAAAGCGTGCCGGGACCGACCGTCTTCCGGTGGCTGACTTCGCCGATGCGGTCGGCGGCATAGAGGGCAATCTCACCCTTGGCGACGATGAAGGCTGCCTCGGCGGGCGACCCCTCTCGGAACAGCTCATGGCCCTGCGGCAGGGCGCGCCGTTCCGCGCCGAAGGCGATCAGGCGCAGCTGATCACCTTCGAGGTCCCGGAACAGCGGGACCTCGGAAAGCAGGCGGATGTCGTCGTTGAGGGCCATGGGAGTGCTTCAGGGAACGATCTTGTAGCCGCCGTTTTCGGTGACGAGGATCTCGGCGCTCGACGGATCGCGCTCGATCTTCTGGCGAAGACGGTAGACGTGGGTTTCGAGAGTATGCGTCGTGACGCCGGAATTGTAACCCCAGACCTCCTCGAGAAGCACGTCGCGCGTGACGACCTTCTGGCCGGCGCGGTAGAGATAGCGGATGATCGCCGCTTCCTTTTCCGTCAGGCGGATCTTCTTGCCGTCGTCGGTGGTCAGCAGTTTCTGGCTCGGCTTGAACAGATAGGGGCCGACCGTGAACGTCGCATCCTCGCTCTGCTCGTACTGGCGCAGCTGCGCGCGGATGCGGGCGAGAAGGACGGCAAAGCGGAAGGGCTTGGTGATGTAGTCGTTGGCGCCGGCTTCCAGTCCGAGGATCGTGTCGGAATCGGTGTCATGCCCGGTCAGCATGATGATCGGCGCCTTGAAGCCGTTCTTGCGCAGCAGCTTGACCGCTTCGCGCCCGTCCATGTCGGGGAGACCGACATCCATGATCAGCAGATCGACCTGCGACGATTTCGCCGTCTGCATGGCTCTGGTGGCATTCGGCTCCTGCAGCAGCGAAAACTCTTCGTACAACGACAGCTGTTCGACCAGCGTCTCGCGCAGATCGTCGTCGTCGTCCACAAGCAGTATCGTTCTTGCCATAGAATCCTTGCCTTTCGTCTTGCCCGTCTCGCGTCCGCACCGGTCCGGCCGGCGGAATCGCAACGTATTTAGGGCTCCTCGATCTAATTCCCAACATGCTATGAATTCAAACAAAATCATCTTCAAAGCAAAAGCTCGTGAGAAAATGCCGCTTTTCCGTGTGCAGGACGACAGAAAAAAATCAGTCATCGTCGTCAGGACGGCACCGCGCAACCGCCAGCGGGCGATCGTCAGCATCGGCCACCTGACGCTGCCGGCGGCGATCGGGCGTTCGGGAACCACGGCCTTCAAGCGGGAAGGGGACGGTGGAACGCCGATCGCCTCGATGCGCCTGATCTCTGGTTTTACCCGCGGCGAGCGCGTGAGACTGCCGGCTACGGCGCTTCCTATGCGCCGGATCGGCAAGGACATGCTCTGGTGCGACGAGCCGAAGCATGCGGCCTATAATCGCCTCGTTCGAGCGCCGTTCAAGCCGAGCCATGAGGAGAT
>JBQGDG010000191.1:0-2599 GCA_052038935.1 Neorhizobium sp.
ACCTGGAAGGACCGCCGCCTGACCGTCGCCGACGACGGTCCGGGCGTCGAGCCCGACAAGATCCGCAGCATGACGCAACGGGGCGTCAGGCTCGATACGCAGGTGCCGGGCACCGGGCTTGGCCTGTCGATCGTCAACGAGATCTGCGCCGTCTACGGACTGACGCTCGCCATCGAGAACCGGAAGGGCGCCGGCCTTCAGGTCAGCGTCGGGTTCTAGACTAGCGGCGTTTCCCCGCGCCGCGGTCAGTGGAACGGCCGCACCTCGACCGGCGCGCGGCATGCGATCACGGCCTTGCGGCCCCATTCGACCGCCTCGTCCTCGCCGGCCACGTCCAGCACCCAGAAACCGCCGACATGCTCGCCGGTCTTCAGATAAGGCCCGTCGTCGACGAGGACCTTCCCGCCGGATCCCGCCTTCAGGGATCTGGCACGCGCCACCGGCTGCAGCCCGCCGACGAATATGCGCACGCCGGCCGCGACCATCTCGTCGTTGAGAACGTCGATGTCGCGATGCATCGCCTCGTCCTCGGCGGCGAACGGATCGTAATCGTCCGGATGATGGATGGCGACGAGATACTGCATGACGGTTCCTCCTTCGTTGGTTGCCGACGGCCGGCTCCTGGCGCTCATCTACGAGGACGAACGATCCGGTCTCGATCCGACATTCCCCGCATGCGGCGGCGGCGACTGCAACAAAGCCGCCCGCGAAGCGTTTGCGAGGAGGCACGAGAGCTTCGACAGGATATCCGGATTGCCCCTCACGATCAAAGAGCGGAGCTACCGCAGGCGTTCCTTTGTCGCCGATACCTCGGCGCTGATCCTGTTCTTCACCACGACCGGCATCATCAACGAGCGCTTCGTCGCCGGAATGTCCTGGGAGCAGGTTCTGAACGCCCGTCTTCTCGGCGCCCTCCTCATGATCCCGGTCGGAAGACCCTACGGATTGTGGCGCGACTGGCTGATGGCACGCGCCGGCGAGACCAGACTATCACGGCTCTTCTGGGACAGCATGGCGCTGATGAGCTTTCAGGTGCCGATCTATGCGGCGATCATCGCGCTGAGCGGCGCTTCCGGCCGCGGCCTGATATTCGGCATTCTCGGCGCTGCGGTCATGATGCTGGCGCTGGGGCGTCCCTACGGGGCATTTCTCAATCTCGTAAGGCGGCTTTTCGGACTGCCCCCGGGCGGCGACAGGCCCATGTCCCTCGACAGCTGACGCCGGTGGCGCAGTCCCTCCGGCCGCGATCGCCGGCGAAGTGCTGTGGGAAACCGCCTCCTCCCCGATGACAGCGGTGACGAATGGCGCTAACGGAGGTTTTTGCGAGCCGGTACAGGCATCGACGCCAGGCGACGATCATGTAACCGGACGACAGGCAAAATCTCGTTCCCGCCTCCGACCCGGATTGAAGAAGCGCATCGCCGAAAGGCGTGCCGGGCCGCCTGCGGGAAGCAACAGGACAGGGGCGAACGATGAGTGAAACGGGTGGTTATTTTCCGCGCTGGCGGCTGAAGACGGAAGGGCGCATCCTGCCCGACGAACGGCTGCCGGCAGGGCAGACGATCGTGCTCGGCCTCCAGCATGTCGTCGCCATGTTCGGCGCGACCGTCCTCGCGCCGATCCTGATGGGCTTCGATCCGAACGTCTCCATCCTGTTCTCCGGCATCTCGACGCTGATCTTCTTCATCGCGGTCGGCGGTCGCGTGCCGAGCTATCTCGGCTCGTCCTTCGCCTTCATCGGCCCGGTTCTGGTCGCGACCGCGGCGGCGGCCGGCGCGCCCAATCCGAACATCGCGCTCGCCCTCGGCGGCATCATCGTCGCCGGTGCGCTCTACACGCTGATCGGCCTCGTCGTCATGACGGCCGGCCATCGCTGGATCGAACGGCTGATGCCGCCCGTCCTCACCGGCGCGATCGTCGCCGCGATCGGCCTCGTCCTCGCACCGATCGCGATCGCCAGCGCGTCCGGCACCGGCGCCGGCAATCCGGATGGAGACCAGTTCTCGCGCTGGATCGCGATGCTCACCTTCGTCGCCGTCGGCGCCGTCGCCGTCTATGCCCCCGGCATGACGCGCCGCCTGCCGATCCTGATCGGCGGCGCGCTCGCCTACATCGCCTATCTCATCGCCGCCAACGGCTTCGGCTTCGGTACGCCGGTCGATTTCGCCGGCGTGGCGGCGGCGCCGTGGTTCGGCATGCCGAAATTCACCGCACCGGTCTTTTCGGCATCGGCCGTCACCCTCATCGCCCCGGTCGTCGTCATCCTCGTCGCCGAGAACCTCGGGCACATCAAGGCGATCGGCGCCATGACCGGCCGCAATCTCGATCCCTATCTCGGCCGCGCCTTCATCGGCGACGGCATCGCGACGATGTTTTCCGGCGCCTTCGGCGGCACCGGCATGACCACCTACGCGGAAAACATGGGCGTGATGGCGGTGACCCGCATCTTCTCGACGCTCGTCTTCCTCGTTGCGGCAGCGATCGCCATCCTGCTCGGCTTCTCGCCGAAATTCGGCGCGGTCATCCAGACGATCCCCGGCCCGGTCCTCGGCGGCCTGTCGATCGTCGTCTTCGGCCTGATCGCCGCCACCGCCGGCCG
>JBQGDG010000192.1:0-6774 GCA_052038935.1 Neorhizobium sp.
GCGATCTTCGACCTGCAGAAGCTCGACTGGCTGAACGGCCGCTGGCTGCGCGAAAAGCTGTCGCCGGAAGAATTCGTTGCCCGCACGCTGGAATGGGCGATGGAAAACCAGCGGCTGACAGAGGGCCTGAAACACTCGCAGAGCCGCGTCTCCAAGCTCGGCGACCTGCCGAACCTCGCCGGCTTCCTGCTGGCCGCCGATGTCGGCCTGACGCCCGCCTCGTTTGCCGGCCTGAAGACGACGCCGGCCGAAACGCTGGAAATCCTCAACACGGTCCAGGCGGACATCGAGAAGATGATCGAGTGGAACGTCGAGGCGATCGACGCCGAACTGCGCGCCGTCGCCGACAAGCTCGAGAAGAAGCTGCGCGTCGTCACCCCGCCGCTCTTCATCGCCATGTCCGGCTCGTCGCGTTCGCTGCCGCTGTTCGACTCGATGGCGATCCTCGGCCGCTCGGTCGTGCGCCAGCGGTTGAAGATCGCAGCGACCGTCGTGGCCTCCATGGTGGGCGACGGGAAGTAAGTTAGAACCAGTGCCGGCCCCTCATCCGCCTGCCGGCACCTTCTCCCCGTAAGGACGGGGAGAAGGACGAAAGAGGCCAACCCTGACGCCACTCTCCAGCACCGGGCGTGGCACGTCCCCTCGCCCCGCCTGCGGGGAGAGGCTTAGGGTGAGGGGCAAACCGCAGACACTGCGACCTGCGATAGGATTTTGAACCAGATGACCGACACCAAGACCGAAACCGCCCTCTCCTCCGACGCCACCGAAGTTCGCGCCCAGAAGCTTGCAAAGCTGCGCGAAACCATCGGCGACGTCTATCCGGCACATTTCCACCGCACGATGACCAATGCGGAACTGGCGGCGAAATACGAGAACCTGGAGCCGGACACGGAAACAGAGGACGTCGTCACCGTTGCCGGCCGCGTCTACTCCTCGCGCAATTCCGGCATGTTCATGGACATCCATGACGCCTCGGGCAAGATCCAGATCTTCTCCCACAAGGACGTCACGCCGGAAGAAGCCCGCGCCATGCTGGCAATGATCGACCTCGGCGACATCATCGGCGTCACCGGCATCGTGCGCCGCACCAAGCGCGGCGAACTGTCGATCAGCGCCCGCGAAATCATCATGCTGACCAAGTCGCTTCTTCCCATGCCGGAGAAGTGGCACGGCGTCTCCGATATCGAGATCCGCTACCGCAAGCGCCACCTCGACATCCTGACCAACGAGGAATCGAAGCTGCGTTTCCAGCAGCGTTCGAAGATCGTTTCGGGCATCCGCCGCTTCATGGAAAACGATGGTTTCATGGAAGTCGAAACGCCGATGCTGCATTCCGTCTATGGCGGCGCGACGGCCGATCCGTTCAAGACACACCACAACACACTGAAGCAGGACATGTACCTGCGCATCGCGCCGGAACTGTTCTTGAAGCGCACGCTTGTCTCGGGCCTCACCGACAAGGTGTTCGAGATCAACCGCAACTTCCGCAACGAGGGCGTCTCGACCCGGCACAATCCTGAATTCACCATGATGGAATGCTACTGGGCCTATGCCGACTACGAGGACATCATGGACCTCGTCGAGCGCCTGTTCGCGGAACTCGCGGTCAAGATCCACGGATCGACCGAATTCACCTACGGCGACAAGGAAATGTCCTTCAAGGGTCCGTTCAAGCGTGTCCCGATGCCCGACGCCGTCAAGGAAGTCACCGGCATCGACTTCCTCGCCATGAAGACTGACGAGGAGGCCCGCACCGCCGCCAAGGCGGCCGGCTTCGAGGTCGAGAAGGATTGGACCTGGGGCGAATGCCTGGCCTTCATCTTCGAGGAGAAGGTCGAGGCTACGCTGATCCAGCCGAGCCACGTCACGCATTTCCCGAAGGACATCTCGCCCTTCGCCAAGGAAGTGCCGGGCGAGCCACGCCTCGTCGAGCGTTTCGAGACCTATTGCAACGCCTGGGAACTGGGTAACGCGTTCTCCGAACTGAACGACCCGGAAGAGCAGCGCAAGCGCATGGTCGAGCAGCTCGAGCAGGCGCATGCCCGCGGCGAAAAGGAAAAGCAGCTGGACGACGAGTTTCTGGATGCGATCGATCAGGGCATGCCACCGGCCGGTGGTCTGGGCATCGGCGTCGACCGCCTGATCATGCTTCTCACCAACGCGCCTTCGATCCGGGACGTGATCCTCTTCCCGGCGCGCCGCGCCAAGGCGGATTGATCAAATCCGATGGATCAGGAAAGCCGCCGACCCGACGTCGGCGGCCTTTCTAACTCTCCGATCGCGATAACCGGACCGCCTCGGGGTGAAAATAGGATTGGTCACGGACGGGCGCGTCCGAAAACAGGCCGAAGGCCTGGATGACCTTTCCGGCCGGTAGGCGGATGTCGCGCGCGACGCCGCTCCCCTTCAGCACTGCGCCGCGCCTGTCGGGATCCGGCTCGGCGTAGGTGCCTCCATCACCGAGGACGCAATTCTGCATCCGGATCGGCCCGAGCACCTGAGCGCCGCTGCCGATCCTGTTGCCGAGCGTCAACGAACCTCCACCGAGCAACCGCGCACCCTCGCCGATCTCGATCATTTGCCCGGGACGTTCTGCCTTGATGGTGAAGCCGCCCTCCTCGCCGATCTCGGCGTTCCGCCCGATGGTAACCTTGCCGCCGGTCGCGACGATCCGCGTGCCGGGATAGAGCTGCACGGCCTCACCGATAAAGATCAGGCCACCATCGCGGGCATCCAGAATGACCGAGGGCCAGAGCATCACGCCGGCGGCCAGAGAGACGCCCGCGGAAACCAGCGTGGAATACGGATCGAGCACGGCGACACCTTTCGCCGCAAGGGCCGCCGTACTCTCGACGGAAAGGAACCCCGCCCGCTCGCGGACGACATTCGTCGGTCCCGTGGTCAATGCTTGGCACCATCCGCCGTCGGCCCAGCCTGCTGTGCCCTGAACTGCTCCAGCCAGGCGGCACCGGCTGCGTCCGCCTCGTTCGCGCCCGTTTCCGCCGGCTTGCCCGAATTCTCTTCGGCCGTCGCCGCCGGATGGCCGTCGCTGCCTTCGGCGGCATGAATTTCGTCTGTCTGGTGGGCATTCGACCAGCGCTTGCCGCCTTCCGCCGAGGTCCGGGGCTCTCTTGCCGCTTCCTCAGCCCGCTCGGCGCCGTGGCCCGCATCCGCCTTTGCTTCCTGATGAGACGCCTCGGCGGGATCACCGAAGATCATGCCCTTGACCTGATCGAAGAAGCCTTTCTCCTCGTTCGGCATTTCCGCCGATACGGCCTTTGCGGGGGAAGCGGACTGCTCGCCGTGATCCTCGCCGCTGGCGGTATTTCCGACTTTCCCGTCGTGCCCTTCCGGAACCTGCTTCTCGCCCGCATCGGCGGTGGAGGACGCAGCATGAGACGTGGTCGCCTTCCCTGCATGATCGGTCCGCACGGCTGCTCCCGAGACTGCCGCCGACGCTTCATGATCGCCAGGGTGCGTTTCGGCATCTGCATCCGTCTGCGCGGCGTGCCCTCCTGCCGATTCTTCCTTCGAGCCGAAGATCATTCCGCTGAGCGAGCTCAGCAAGCCGCCGCTTTCCTGTGTCGATGCCTCCTCGCCATGGCTTCCGGCCGGCACGGCTTCGTGGCCTTCGGCCGGGGCAGCGCCATGCTCCGCCGGAGCTTCGTGTCCTGCCGCTTCGCCGTGGCCGGAAGGCTTGGCCGCGCCGTGTCCGCCCGGCGCTTCCCCGTGACCGCCGCCCTTTGCAGCGCCGCCGCCATGCGCGCTTTCTGCCGCTGCGGCCGCCGGGTCGGTACAATCGGCCTTGTCGGTCAGCGAGGCCTCCAGATGCTCCACCTCTTCCAGGGGAAGATCGATCCGCATGCCGTAGAACTGACCGTCAGGCATCGGCGTGCCGTCCAGATAATAGGCGCTGTAGCTGAGCGCCTCTGCTCCCTCGGGCACCTTGGCGAGATCGGGGATATAGACCACCTGGGCGCCGACCATCCGGCCGCGCATCGCTGCCCGTTCCTTCGGCCCCGACTTGTCGATCACGGCGACCTGGACGAGATCCACTTTTTCCTTTTCCTGAACCGCCCGCGCCACGCGCAGCGCCGTCTTCACGCGGGTGAGACCATCGCCCGTCTCGTCGCTGGTCACATATTTGCGCACCCACGTGCTCCGGTCGTTTCTGACCTTGATCGTCTGGAGTGTCGTGCAGGCGAGACCGTTGATCTCGCGATAGGATGGACCGAGGATCTTGTCCGTGCCGACGAGCACCGCCGCCGCACCGCTTGCTCCGCATACGGCCAGTCCCCCGCCCAGAATGAGGACGAACTTCTTCGACAGCCGGACTTTCATACGCCGAGATCCGGCATGTTCAACTCCATTCACGCAATACAAGTCATGGAATAACGTGGCGCATATTCGTCCAATCTTGTTGAGGAAGGTTTAAGCCACAGCGCCGGCTTCCGCGTCATGGTCTCGCCGAGCGACAGGCCCGGCTTGAAGAATCCAGTTGCGAATGATTTGCAATAGCATTGACAGGCGTGAAATCCTCGCTAGGTTAGATTGCAAATGACTTGCAACAGCAACGGACCCTTCATGTCCCTTTTCAGAATTGCATGCCTCCTCACCGGCCTGATCGTTTCGCCGATCGCAGCCCAGGCCCAGGAAAAGATCAAGGTGGTAACCACCTTCACCATCATTGCCGACATGGCGAAGAACGTTGCGGGCGACGCGGCGGATGTGGAGAGCATCACCAAGCCGGGCGCCGAAATCCACAATTACCAGCCCACCCCACGCGACCTTCTGCGGGCCCGCGACGCCGATCTCGTCCTGCGCAACGGGCTGAACCTCGAACTCTGGTTCGAGCGCTTTCTCAAGAACCTGGGTGACGTCCAGAGCGTCACCGTATCGGACGGCGTCACCCCGATGTCGATTGCCGGCGGCAGCTATCAGGGCAAGCCCAACCCGCATTCCTGGATGTCTCCCGACAATGCGATCGTCTACGTCGAGAACATTCGCAAGGGCCTGACGGAGGTTGATCCGGCCAATGCGGAAACCTATGCCGCCAATGCCAAGGCCTATTCCGACAAGATCCGGGCGCTCAGCCAGCCGATCCGCGACGAACTGGCGGGTCTGCCCGAAAACCACCGCTGGCTGGTGACGAGCGAGGGCGCGTTCTCCTATCTCGCCCGCGATTTCGGCTTGAAGGAACTGTATCTCTGGCCGGTCAATGCCGACAGCCAGGGCACGCCGCAGCAGGTGCGCGCCGTCATCGATGCGATGCGCGAGCATGACATCAAGGTCATTTTCAGCGAGAGCACCGTTTCCGACAAGCCCGCCAAACAGGTCGCCTCCGAAACCGGCGCCGCTTACGGAGGTATCCTGTACGTCGACTCGCTGAGCGAGGCGGATGGCCCGGTTCCGACCTATCTCGATCTTCTGCGCGTGACGAGCGAAACCATCGCGAAGGGTTTGGCGCAATGATGATGGGCAAGACCAAACCGGCAGCCGCCGGCCTGAAGCTGGACAATGTGAGCGTCGCCTATCGCAACGGCCACACCGCGCTGAAGCATGCGAGCTTCGAAGTGCCGAAGGGCACGATCACCGCTCTGGTCGGCGTCAACGGCGCCGGCAAGTCCACGCTGTTCAAGGCGATCATGGGTTTCGTCACCCTCAACGAGGGCTCCGTCGAAATTCTCGGGCTTCCCGCCCGTGAGGCATTGAAGAAGAACCTTGTCGCCTATGTTCCGCAATCGGAGGAGGTCGACTGGAACTTCCCCGTTCTGGTCGAGGACGTCGTGATGATGGGCCGTTACGGCCACATGAACTTCCTGCGCATCCCCTCGCGTCGCGACCACGACATGGTCACCGAGGCATTGAAGCGGGTGAACATGCTGGAATACCGCAAGCGCCAGATCGGCGAACTTTCCGGCGGTCAGCGCAAGCGTGTCTTCCTCGCCCGCGCGCTCGCCCAGGAAGGTCGCGTCATCCTGCTCGACGAACCGTTTACCGGCGTCGACGTGACCACCGAGGAGCAGATCATCACGCTGTTGAAGGCGCTGCGCGACGAGGGTCGCGTCATGCTGGTCTCAACCCACAATCTCGGCAGCGTGCCGGACTTCTGCGACCGCACCGTTTTCGTCAAGGGCACGGTTCTGGCCTATGGCAGGACCGAGGACACGTTCAACGAGGCCAATCTCGAAAAGGCCTTCGGCGGCGTGCTACGCCATTTCATCCTCGGAGGCGCGGACCTGCACGACGACGAGGATCCGCGCCATGTGAAGGTCTTCACCGACGACGAGCGCCCCTTCGTCACCTACGGCAACGGCGCGGGAGACGGCAGCCGCAAACAGAAGGCAGGCGTCGATGCTCCAGACGCTCCTTGAGCCTTTCACATACGGCTACATGCTGAACGCCATCTGGGTCTCGGCCCTGGTCGGCGGCGTCTGCGGTTTTCTCTCCGCCTACCTGATGCTGAAAGGCTGGTCGCTCATCGGCGATGCGCTTTCCCACTCGATCGTGCCCGGCGTCGCCGGCGCCTACATGCTCGGCCTGCCCTTTTCGATCGGCGCCTTCATGTCCGGCGGGCTTGCCGCACTTGCCATGCTCTTCCTCAACCAGCGCACCAGGCTGAAGGAGGATGCGATCATCGGCCTGATCTTCACCTCCTTCTTCGGGCTCGGCCTGTTCATGGTATCTTTGTCGCCGACATCGATCGACATCCAGACGATCGTGCTCGGCAACGTACTGGCGATCAGCCCCGCCGACACGCTGCAGCTCGTCATC
>JBQGDG010000193.1:0-1580 GCA_052038935.1 Neorhizobium sp.
TGCTTGAACTCTTCGCAGAATACCGGCCAGTTGTCGTCGATGTTGAAATCGTTCTTCAGGATGTCGATTTCCCGGGCGCCGGTTGCCGGCGTGATGCGGTCGACCATCGAGTTCGGAAAGGCGACGTTCTCGTGGATCCAGGTGGCGAAGGCCGGATCGGACAGCCGGGCAAGCCCGACGACCGTATTTTCCGTGACGTGGCCGTTGCCCGGAATGTTGTCGCAGGACATGATGGTAAAGGGCGGCAGACCGCGCTCGCGCCGAAGTTTCAGGCCGGCGAGGATGAGGCCGAAAACCGTCTTCGGCGCCGTCGGGTTCTGGCTGTCCTCGACCATGGCCGGATGCGCCGGGTTGAAATGACCGGCGGCATCGATGAAATACCCGCCTTCGGTGATCGTCATCGATACGATGCGGATTGCCGGATCGGCAAGCTTCTCGACCAGCGCGTCCTTCTGGTCCGGCGCGATGATGTCGACCATCGGCGCGGTGACCCGTGCGCCGGTCTTGTTGTTGTCCTGCTCGACGACCGTGGTCAGGTAGTCCTGCGCCTTGAGCTTTTCGCGCATGGCCGCATCCGAAGGGAGCACGCCCGCACCGATGATCGCCCAGTCATGCCCCTTGCCGGTGTTGAACAGGTCGTCGAGGTAGACGGCCTGATGGGCGCGGTGGAAGTTGCCGACGCCGAAATGGACGATGCCCGGCGTCAGTGTCTTCGGATCATAGGCGGGCACGGCGGCGGTTGCTGCGGCATCCTTGAGGCTTGCCAGCGAAAGCTTCACAGTCATTTTCTCATACTCCGGTTGGCCCGTCTCCGGGCCCTTGGCTCAGGCCCTGATCGCAAGGCCCTTGTCGTCGAAACGATGCAGTTTGGTCTCGTCCGGCGTCAGGAAGACCCTGTCGCCGTGGCGGGCGCCGAACTCGCCGCCGGCGCGTGCCGTCATCTGCCCGATACCCTCGACGTCGAGATGCAGGAACGTGTCGGCCCCGAGATGTTCGGCGACCTTGACCGTGCCGGTCCAGGTGCCGCTGTCCTTAGACAGGAACAGGTGCTCGGGACGAATACCGGCCGTGGCGGCGCTCCTCGACTGCGCGTAGGTGCCGGTAATGAAGTTCATCCGCGGCGAGCCGATGAAGCCGGCGACGAACAGGTTGCGCGGCGTCATGTAGAGTTCCATCGGCGAGCCGACCTGCTCGATATTGCCGCGATTCAACACGACGATCTTGTCGGCCATGGTCATGGCCTCGATCTGGTCGTGGGTGACGTAGATCATCGTTGTCTTGAGCTGGTTGTGGAGATCGCTGATCTCCAGCCGCATCGTGCCGCGCAGCGCCGCGTCGAGATTGGACAGCGGCTCGTCGAACAGGAAGGCCGACGGCTCGCGGACGATCGCGCGGCCGATCGCCACGCGCTGGCGCTGGCCGCCGGAGAGCTGCGAGGGCCGGCGTTCGAGATATTCGGTGAGGTTCAGCACCTTGGCCGCCGCCTCGACCTTCCTGTCGATGGCCGACTGCTCCATCTTCGCCATCTTGAGGGGGAAGGCGATGTTCTTCCTGACGCTCATATGCGGATAGAGCGCGTA
>JBQGDG010000194.1:0-2152 GCA_052038935.1 Neorhizobium sp.
GATCGGGATCATCCGGATACCTTTCGAGAAGCCGAAGGATTTCGCCACGTTGCGCGGCATGATGCTGGCCCAGCGCCCCGTCGCCACATGCGAAAGCAGCACGACCATGGAATTCGATTCCAGCATCGGCCTGACCGCCACACCCGCATTGCCGAGATGCTGGTTGATGATCCGCCGGTTCTGCATGTCCGGCGTCAATAGGCAAAGCCGAATATCCGCCAGTTCCGTCCAGGTGACGCTGTCCCGCTCCGAAAGCGGCGTGCCTTCGGCGGTGACGAGCGTGTATTTTTCCGCATAGAGCGGCACGCTGGTGACCCGCCCCAACGGTTCGTTGTCGAGATAGGTGATCCCGGCATCCACCTCGAAATTGTCGAGTTCCGACAGCACCTGCAGCGAATTGCGCGATACGACGGAAAACGTCACCTCCGGATGTTTCGCCTGGAAGGGCTCGGTCAGCCGCGGCACCATGGCGAGCGCCGTCGGAATGACCGCGAGCCTGATATGGCCTACCAGCCCCTTATGCGCCGCACGCATTTCCTCGCGCATGGTGCGCGCGTCGCCGACGATGCGCCGCGCCCATTCCAGCACCCGCTGCCCTTCCGGCGTCAGCCCCTGATAACGGGAGCCGCGGACGACCAGCTGGACGCCGAGACTGTCCTCGAGCTGGCGGATCGCGGCCGAAAGCGACGGCTGGGAAATGCCGCTGGCATCGGCGGCACGTCCGAAATGTTCTTCCTTTGCCAGCGCGATGAAAAATTCGAGCTTGTCGATCATGGCACTCCCCTTGCCGCAGGGCTAGCCGGTTCCGCATCGCCTTTCAACAGATACCGCACCCCGGCGTCGGGAGCGACCGCGTCGTCGCGCTGCCATCCTGCGGCGCCATGGCGGCATCGATCCCGCCATGGCCATACAGAAATGAACGGCGTCAGTACCCTCCTCGATCAGTCCGGCGCCGCGCAAGCGATATCCTAGTCCCGGGCAGTCGATCGGCACGACATCGCACTTTGCCTCGTCATCACGATAGCATCCGTGATGTCACGCGATCCGCGTCGCCTTCAGCCGCTCCTCGTCGAGCACCACACCGAGGCCGGGCGTTTCGCCGAGTTCCAGCCAGCCGTCGGCATGTTTCAGCGGCGAAGCCATCGGATAGTCGCGCCGCGCCTCGCTCCATTCGGGATTGTCGTAAGGATATTCGAGGAAAGGCGCGTCACCGGCGCCGGCGGTCAGATGCGCATTGGCCAGCACGCCGATGCCGTTCGTCCAGCTGTGCGGCGTGAACATTACTCCCGCCTCGCGCGCCTGATAGACGAGCCGCCGGCAGCCGGTAATGCCGCCGACCAGCGCCACGTCCGGCTGGATGACGTCGAAGGCCCGTTCTTCGATGATGTCGCGGAATTCGTAGAGCTCGCGGGTCATCTCGCCGCCGGCGATCCTGACCGACGTCGCCTCCTTCAGCGCCTTCATGCCCTTGCGGTCGGAACGGAACAGCGGTTCCTCCATCCAGTAGATGCCGAGCCGCTCCAGTTCTTTCGCAACCGCCAGCGCATCCTTGAATGTCCACGGGAGCGTCGTGTCCCAAGGCATGCGCCAGCCCTGATTGCAGTCGACCATCAGCTCCAGCCTATCGCCGACGCGGCCGCGGATCGCCTCCAGCGCCTTGACGTCGTCGCGCCAGCCGTTCCGCCCGCCGACGGAAGACGAAAAGCGCACCTTCATCGCCGGAAAGCCTTCCTCGATGTACCGCTCCGCCTGCTCGGCCATGGCGGCCGGGTCGCGCAGGACCCCGGAGGAGGCATAGAGGCGGACCTTGTCCGAACGCCCGCCCAGCATCCGCCAGACCGGTTCGCCGGTCACCTTGCCGGCGAGATCCCAGAGCGCCAGATCCATCGGCCAGCATCGGCCGTAGTGGAAATTGATATGGGAGAGCACTTCATAATGGCGTTCGAGATGACGCGGATCCTGCCCGATGAACAGGTCCTCATGCCCCTCGAACCCCTTCATCAGGTCGCCTGAACCGATCCCTTCGCGGCCGTCCCCGTCACGAACCCTGACGATCGTCGCATCGAACTGCCGCCGCGGCCGCCCGTCCCAACTCGCCTTGAACGGCGGATCGAGCGGGAGGCGATGGTGGGTGATCTCGATGGATGCAATG
>JBQGDG010000195.1:0-6120 GCA_052038935.1 Neorhizobium sp.
TCGACGACGTGCCCGGATGGCGTTTCAGATCGAGGATGGATTTCCATGAAAACGTGCCGACAGACACCATGATCATGATCGCCACCAGCGCCGCCACCGGCACGATACGCAGCACGTCGTCCAGAACGAGCAGCAGGATCAGCAGGAAGGCGCCGGCCACGAAAGTGGACAGCCGCCCCCGGCCGCCGGACGTGACGTTGATGACGGACTGGCCGATCATCGCGCATCCGCCCATGCCGCCGAACAGGCCGGCGACGATATTGCCCGTCCCCTGCCCCACGCATTCGCGGCTCTTGCTGCTCGAGGTATCGGTCATGTCGTCGACGATCTGTGCCGTGAGCAGCGATTCCAGCAGGCCGACGGCGGCGAGCGCCAGGGAATAAGGGAAGATGATCTGCAGGGTCTCGAACGTCAGAGGCACCATCGGCAGCGCAAAGACCGGAAGCGCTGTCGGCATTTCCCCCAGATCGGCAACCGTCGGCACATGGATCCCGAAAGTCAGGGTCGCGATCGTCACGACGACTATGGCGACGAGAGGCGACGGTACGGCCTTGGTGACATAGGGGAACAGATAGATGACGGCGAGCGCCAGCGCGATCAGCGCGTAGGTTATCTCCGGCACACCGATGAGCTGCGGCAGCTGCGCCATGAAGATCAGGATCGCCAGCGAATTGACGAAGCCGGTCATCACCGACCTGGAGACGAAGCGCATCAGTCGGCCGAGTTTCAGCATTCCGGCAATGATCTGCAGCACGCCCATCAAGAGCGTCGCCGCGAAGAGGTATTCGATGCCGTAGTCACGTACGAGGGGTCCCATCAGCACCGCCGTCGCAGCTGTCGCGGCCGATATCATCGCCGGACGGCCACCGGTGATCGCGGTCGTACAGGCGATCGCGACGGAGGCAAAGAGCCCGACTTTCGGATCGACGCCGGCAATGATCGAAAAGCCCACCGCCTCCGGGATGAGGGCAAGGGCAACGACGATGCCTGAGAGGACATCGCCACGAATGTTGGAGAACCATTCGCGGCGGTAGTTGGCAAGATTTTTCATGGAGAGATCGCACAAATTGACGCATCGCCGGAAGAGAGATCCAGTGTCGAAATGCGGCTGATGCTTTGTGTTGTCCGGCGGATCGGCGGCCGGAAGAGCCACCCGGGAGTTTCACCCGAGTCCTTGTGGTGCGCGACCTATAACCGCAGCGCTTTTGCGCCGCAATGAAAAAAGCCCGGAAGGCGGCAGCCATCCGGGCTCGTCAGGAAAAAGAGAAGCGCTATTCGAGAACCTGAATGACCGTCCGGGTCTCCGGGTTTACGATTACGCGCCGTTCGTTGACGATGGTATAACCGTAGTCGGAGTAACCTTCGACGGGGCGCACCTCGACTGCTTCCGGCAGGACGCGGCCGACGAGGACATCGCCTTCATAGGGCACGGATTCGACGGGCTGTTCCATGACATAGGTGCGGACTTCACCCGGCATGACGACGGTCGAGTTGGTCGTTACCGGATCCTGGGTGATCACCGTCGTCTGGGCGAAAGCCACACCGGAAAAGGCCATCAGGGCCGCAGAGGCGGCCAGCAGGTGCTTGCGCATGTTGTTTCTCCCTTGCTTCTGCTGGGGGTATCAACACCGTCGTGAGGATATGGTTCCCCCCGGTTGCCCGCCTTAATTGTGGCAGGCAACGGCTCACGGACAGGATGCGCGCACCGTGCGGACCGCAACGGATTTGCTGCCCCGGAGAAAATCCCGGGCCAGATCACGCCGCGCGGGAGATCGAACGATCATCGGCGTCGTGCCCCGGGAGACGGAACATTCCGACGAGCTCGCGCAGGCGCCTCGCCTCCTCCATCAGCATGGCGCTCGCCGCGGTATTCTCCTCGACCATGGCAGCATTCTGCTGTGTGCCCTGATCGAGAAGGTTGACGGCGGAATTGATCTCGCCGAGGCCGACCGACTGCTCGCGGGCCGAGATCGCGATCGCCTCGACCTGCGTATTGATGGCCCGGACCCTGCTGCCGATTTCGGTCAGCGCCTCGCCCGTATCGCGCACGCAGCGCACGCCGTCCTTCACCTCGTCGCCGGAAATCCGGATCAGCTGCTTGATCTCGCGCGCGGCATCGGCGGAACGGCCGGCCAGCGCCCGCACCTCCTGCGCCACGACGGCAAAGCCACGGCCCGCCTCGCCCGCCCGGGCAGCCTCGACACCCGCATTGAGCGCAAGGAGGTTGGTCTGGAAAGCAATCTCGTCGATGACGCCGATGATGCCGGAGATCTTTCCGGAAGAGGTTTCGATACGCCGCATTGCATCGAGCGCGTCCGCCACGAGGATACGCGAGCGTTCCGCGGATATGTCCGCCTCGCCGGCGATCCGGTGCGCCTCCTGCGAGCGTTTGGAGGAATTGGCGACGTTGACCGTGATCTCGTCCATTGCTGCAGCCGTCTCCTCGAGAGACGCCGCCTGCTGTTCGGTTCGACGCGACAGGTCGTCGGCGCTGACGGCGATCTCGCGGCTGCCGCCTTCGATAGAACCGCTCGCATGCGCGATCGCGCCCATCACCTCGGCCAGCCGAGCGACGGTCTGGTTGAGATCGCTGCGCAGAGCCTCGAAATCCGGGGCGAAGGGCTCGGAGAGCATGAAGGAAAGATCTCCCTCGGCCAGACGATGCAGTCCCCCTGCGAGCCCCCGCGTCGCCTGCTGCAGCATGGCGCGCGCATCGGCCTCTGCTTCGTCATGCATGCGTTTGCGCTCGATTTCGGCATTGGCGCGCGCCTCGGCCGCCTCCTCTTCCAAGCGGCGATTGGCTATTGCAGCCAGCCGGAAGGTGTCCAGCGCCCCGGCCATCGCGCCGAACTCGTTGCGACAGTGGAGCGACGGGATGGCAATGTCGGTTTCACCGTCGGCAAGTTTCCGCATCGCGGATGTCATCGCCTCGACCGGCCGGGTGATGGACCTGCCGATCAGCCAGACACCGGCCGCCAGCACGGCCACGGCGGCAAGGATCAGACCGGCGACGATCATGAGATTGCGGGCCGCAACCCTTTCGTTTTCTCCGAGAGCGGCATCACGCTGCACATCATAGGCGGCGCTGACCTCCCGTACATGCGGCTCGAGAGCTGCATAGGCAGCCGAGACGTCTCTTTCGGACTGCGCCTCCCTGAGGCTGCCTTCGGCATAGAGCTTGAAAGCCGTCCTGTAGACTTCCAGCCCGTCCATGACGCGGCTGCGCTGGGCGCCGGGCCGGAACGCCTGCTTGACCAGGGCCGTGAATGTACCGGCCTCGGAGGCGTGCTTTTCGAGATAGGACGCATCGCGACGCAGGATGAAATCCTTCTCGTGACGACGCATCATCAGCATGCTCGCCCGGATGGCGGTGTCCTCGATCGAGGAAAGACGTTCCTCGATGGAATGAACGGCGGACCGCATCGCACCTTCGAGGCCACCATTCTGATCGAGGCCGAGATCCTGATTATCCTTCACGAGTGCGGCGAAGCCTGTCTCATAGGTCGCGAGACCATCCGCCAGCCTATCGAGCGGATCGGCAAGCTCCGTGCCGGCGGACGCTCGAAGACGATCCATGACGGTGCGAACTTCAACAACTGCCACCTGGAACTTCTCTACCGCAGTCATGTCCTTGTTCAGGAGAAAATACTGTTCCCAGAGAAGACTGTCGCGCACGCTCGCCGACATCCGGGCAACATCCGCCTGGCGCTCCGTCAGCCGGTCCGCCTCCGCCCGGTATCCCGCCTCGACCTGCCGTTGCCCCAGAAAGATCGCCGCGATGGCGACGATGCCTGCCAGGGCCAGAACGGCCAGCAACAGCACGCGGTGGGAAATCCGGAGATTGGAAAAGAAGGTCAAGATATCGTCTCGGCGTCGTTGAAACTGCGCCGATAACTGCCTGACAAGATTTAATTAAACCCCAAACCGAACGCGAAATTTTGGTGACAGTTTTGCGACACTTCCGCAGGCCTTGGGATTGCACAGCAATGCAAAACGGCGGCCCGTGGGGCCGCCGTCAGTTAAAGTCCGGTCGTGACTGCCGAATGGACCGGCAATCAGTCTTTCTTGACCGGCGGGATCGGCCGGATCGCCAGTTCGCGAAGCTGCATCGGGGTCGCTTCCGAGGGCGCGCCCATCAGAAGGTCCTGCGCCTGCTGGTTCATCGGGAACAGCGTGATCTCGCGCAGGTTCTTCGCCCCCGTCAGCAACATCACGATACGGTCGACACCGGCCGCCATGCCGCCATGCGGCGGGGCGCCGTACTGGAATGCGCGGTAGAGGCCGCCGAAACGGTCTTCCACATCCTGCTGCGACAGGCCGACCATTTCGAAGGCCTTGACCATGACCTCCGGCAGCTGGTTACGGATCGAGCCCGATGCGATCTCGAAGCCGTTGCAGACCATGTCGTACTGGTAGGCCTTGATCGCCAGCGGCTCCTTGTTTTCGAGCGCGTCGAGACCGCCCTGCGGCATGGAGAAGGGATTGTGGGCGAAATCGACCTTCTTTTCTTCCTCGTTGTATTCGAAGAAGGGGAAATCGACGATCCAGCACAGCGCGAACTGATCCTTGTTCGACAGGTTCAGCTCGTCGGCGGCGCGATTGCGGGCTTCGCCTGCAAACTTGTAGAACTTGTCCGGGTCCCCGGCGACAAAGAAGCAGGCGTCGCCCGCTTCGAGGCCGAGCTGGGTCCGCACCGCTTCGGTGCGTTCCTCTCCGATGTTCTTGGCCAGCGGACCCGAACCGGCGACCCTGCCCTCCTCTTCCTTCCAGAAGATGTAACCGAGGCCGGGCTGACCCTGCTGCTGCGCCCAGGCGTTCATCCGGTCGCAGAATGCGCGGCTGCCGCCGGTCTTTGCCGGGATCGCCCAGACCTCGACCTTCGGGTTGGACGCGATCATGTTGGCGAATACCTTGAAGCCCGAACCGGCAAAGTGCTCGGTAACGGCCTGCATCTCGATCGGGTTGCGCAGATCCGGCTTGTCCGAACCGTATTTGCGGATCGCGACGTCATAGGGGATGCGCGGGAATTCCTGGGTGACCGGCTTGCCTTCGGCAAATTCCTCGAAGATGCCGCGGATGACGGGTTCCATCGTTTCCCAGACTTCCTCCTGGGTGACGAAGCTCATTTCGAGGTCGAGCTGGTAGAATTCGCCCGGCAGACGGTCGGCGCGCGGGTCCTCGTCGCGGAAGCAGGGTGCGATCTGGAAATAACGGTCGAAACCGGCAACCATCAGCAGCTGCTTGTACTGCTGCGGCGCCTGCGGCAGGGCGAAGAACGTGCCGGGATGGATGCGGCTCGGCACGAGGAAGTCGCGCGCGCCCTCGGGAGAGGAAGCCGTTAGGATCGGAGTCGAATATTCGGTAAAGCCGCCGGCGGTCATCTCGCGGCGCATGGCGGCGATGATCTGGGTGCGCTTGACGATGTTCTTGTGCAGCGTCTCGCGGCGCAGGTCGAGGAACCGGTACTTGAGGCGGACGTCTTCCGGATATTCCGGCTCGCCGAATACCGGCAGCGGAAGTTCCTTGGCCGGGCCCAGCACCTCGATTTCCTTGGCGTAGAGTTCGATCTCGCCGGTCGCCATGTTCTTGTTGACGGTATCGTCCGAACGCGCCTTCACGACACCGTCGATGCGGATAACCCACTCGCCCCGCACGGTTTCGGCCGACTTGAAAGCCGGGCTGTCCGGATCGGCGACGACCTGCGTCATGCCGTAATGGTCGCGAAGGTCGATGAACAGGACGCCGCCATGGTCGCGGACACGATGGACCCAGCCCGAAATGCGGACGTTGGAGCCGACATCCGACTTGCGGAGGGCGGCACAGGTGTGGCTGCGGTAACGATGCATGACTTCAATCCTGGACTGATGCTTGGAACGGCTTTGTCGGCGTGCGAAGCACAGCCACCGATCGCATGGAAAATCGGCCGGAAAAGCGCATGATGCACATGCTTTGTCAAGGCTTGTCCGTCTTTAGCCGCGCGAGGGCATGGCGCCCGATATGCTGTTCACACCCGATCGGCGGCTTCGAAAAGCGGCCGCATCGCCTGTTCCTCCTGGGCGATGCGGCGGCCGAGTATGATCATATAAATCGGTAATCCGATGCAAAGCGTCCACCATGCGT
>JBQGDG010000196.1:0-9693 GCA_052038935.1 Neorhizobium sp.
CTGGTGTCGCGCGTGCTGACCAAGGGCTGGAGGGATGTCCTGCCTTTCCTGGTTGCGATGTGGGTCGGCGAAGCCGTGTGGCTTTCCTTCGCTGTCGCCGGCCTGTCGGCAATTGCCGAAAGCTTCCAGTTCGTCTTCGTCACCATCAAATGGCTGGGCGTCGCCTATCTGCTCTTCCTTGCGTGGAAGATGTGGTTTGCCAGGCCGGATGGCGCTGACGGCGCGCTTCCGGAAAGCAGGTCGGCAATGAAAATGTTCTTCGCCGGCCTCACGGTAACGCTCGGAAATCCGAAGATCATGATGTTCTACGTGGCGCTCCTGCCGTCGATCATCAATCTCGCCGGCGTCACCCTGTCAGGCTGGCTGGAACTGGTCGCGGTGATGCTCGTCGTGCTCGCTACCGTCGATATCGCCTGGATGATGCTCGCCACCAAGGCGAGACAGTTTCTCAGAAGCCCGCGCGCCGTCAGGATAGCCAACCGTGTTTCCGCCGGCACGATGGCCGGCGCCGCTGCGGCGATCGCAGCCCGCTAGAAATTATATCTCACGCCGAGAACATTGGCGTTTGATCCGCCATGCATGTCGCCGAGCGTGCCCCATGCGCCGGATCGGTGGTGAAGGCGCCAGAAGACCTCCAGCTCCGGGCGGGAGACGGTGCTGAAACTCAGTTCCGGCCCGAGGTAGAACAGCGTCCTTGCATTGCCGTCGCGTTCCGCTTCCTGCCGCTTCTCGCGTCCGTCATGGGTGCGTGTCACGTGACTGAGGCCGAAGGTGAAGGACGGGATGACCCGGACCGTATTGGCGATTTCCAAACCGTCGTAGCGCCCGACAACGCCGCCCCAGATCTCGGCATTGGCATCACCGCCGAACCTGCCGGCCAGTCCCGCTTCGAGGCCAAGCTTCACGGAGCCGATGCTGTAGGGGAATATCTGGTAGCCGAGGCCGAAAATCGGATGGCCCTCGTAATGCGAACCGAAGGGATCGGCTGCATCGAACATATCTTCGTCGACCATCCCGCCACCAAAGACGAAAACCGACCGGTCGCTATCCGTGTCTTCGGCAAATGCGCCGGGGCCTGAGAGAAACACCCCCGCCAGACAAGCCACCACGCCCCGCCAACACCAATTCAGATCAGACATGCAACAATCCGCCTCCCGATGAATACTACGCGGTATATGTCTATTGTCTCAAACGGCAATGACGCAGGACTTCACGGTTTCGTCAGGTACTCGAGTCCGGAGCGCGCTCGTCATCGCGATCGGCGGTTATATCGTCTCCGATGGGTTCCTCTTCGATACCGGCGGATGCCGCCGCCTGCGGGTCGTCGGTGTCAATCGCCGCGACGATCCGGACGCTCGCCCTTTGCCTGCTGACCCTTTTCAGCTTTTTCTCGTATTTGCGCCCCAGCGCCGCAAGATCGTTGCCGAATTCGACATAGGTCTGCAGGTCGGCTGCCGAAAGCCTGAAGGATGTCGGCGTGTGGGCCTGCATGTCCGTCGGATAAGCCGGCCAGACTTCCGCGAAGCGCTGAAAGGCGTCCTGCAGCGCCGGGAAGGCCGTCGTCATCCGGCGGTATCGATGTTCGTCGAAGTCGAAACCGAGCATTTCGTCCCCGGCGAATTCGCCATATTCCGCCAGATCCTCGATCGTCTGCCGGCTCATGTCGAGATTCATGCCGCCTTCCCTGCTGTCGTCGAGGCGGATTTCCACGATGCGCTCCCGGTAGCCGTGGAGCCGGCTCTGCAACGTATCCTGCCAGTTTCGCGCCGTGGTCAGGATCGAACCGAGAAATTGGCTCAGGCTTGCGACTTTCTCGATCGGAGCCGCGTCGCTTCGGGCGCTGTCCGGCATGAAGATCCGGCTCTTCCTCTTGTCGTTCGGATCGCTGCGAACGCGGCGCTCATCGTAACTGCCGAGGGAAATCCCGAAGGTCGGTCGCCCGGGAATGAGCGAATCGAAGAAATGGATCGGAAAATTGCTGGTGATCCCGCCGTCCGAGAACAGGCAGCGCGTATGGTTTCTGGCGAGCTGGCCCGATGGATTGAGCGAGAAATCGAAGCGGTAGAGCGGTACGGCGCTGATCAGGCCCGGAAAGCTGAGGCTGAGCCGTGCCACGAGCAGGATCGGGAAATCGTCGCCTGTCGGCAGCCGATAGTAGTCTGCATGCCCCTCGACGTCGACGAAAGGCGTCGCCGGATCGTCGTGCTTCATCAGCGGGCCGCCCTTATCGGTCAGGTATCTAAGGATCCGTTCGGGAAACAGCCGTGCGAACTCGGCCTTCCGGAACGAAAATATCGCGGTGCCGAGCGGCAATTGATAGGGGCGGCGCGACGACAGATCGGTCGTCACGCTGGCAACCTTGATGCGCGGTCTGTCCGGATGACCCGGCTGTCCGTTCAGCTTCAAGTCCCCCGCGGTCAGCGGCGTATAGTTAGGGTCTGCAGAATCCTTGGCGACGATCGCATCCAGCTTGTCGGCCATCCATTCGGTAAAGCCGGGTCTTTGGCTGCCTTCCGACCTCAGGCCGGTGCAAAGACCGAAATCGCTCTTCGGAAGCGTCTTCGTCAGCGATTTCCAGAAGAAGGACCAGAGCGGCGCCACGATGAGCACTACCGGCAGAACCGCCATGAGCAGCAGGCCGAGCGCCCCGGCCCAGAAACTGGCATGGGCCAGTGCGATGAGGACGAAAACTGCGCCGATTGCGATACCGGCCGCCACGCGGCCCGCAAAGGTTTCCACAAGGCGCCGGATCAGCGGCAGTGCCCTGCCTTCGGCCTCCATGATCGCCATGGCGATCCCGAAAAGGGTTTCCGTGCCCGCCGAAGGCTGGAACAGGCTCCTGAGATTGGACGCGAGGTCGACGGCCATGCCGTCGATGATCCCGAAGCCCGCCGCCTTTTCCTCGTCGGTTCCGGCCGTCTGTCTCCGGTATTCGGCTGCCGCCGCCATCACCGCCGCGATGGAGCCAGCCGATGTCCCGCCGATGCAGAAAAACGAGTATTGCGTCGCCAGCCGCGTTATTGCCTTGGGAAACACTACGCCGGAGGTGATGCCGCCGCGCATGATGAGATCACATGGCCTCTTCTCGCCGGCGAAATCCGGTGGCGAGCCGGGCTGCTGCCGTTCATCGGATATTACCATGACGTCCCCCTCGTCGTCGCAATAATAGGTTGTATTTTCATGCGGCTCGCGTCAAGGCAAGCTTCTGCTCATGATCCTCTCTCGATCATCTCCCTGAACCTGGCGCCTACCGGTGCAGCGAGGCATCGGGCCCGTTCGGCTTCCGGTAACCGGCGCCCGGAGATCGCAAGCATCGTGGCGATCAGCAGCCGTTCGCCGACGAAGGGCTGGTGACCGACCGGAATACCGGGCGAGATTGCGCCTGTTTCGATGACCCGGCAATAGATGCCGGGTCGGCCCGCCTGTCTGTAGGCCAGCGCGAATTTTGCATCCTCCATCCTTGCCGCGAGCGTATTGCAGGGAATGCGCGGAGAAGTCGCCTCGATAACGACGTCACCGATGTAGAACCGGTCACCCGCCGCGACATCGCGATTATCCAGGCCTTCGATGACAAGATTTTCGCCAAATGTGCCGAAAGGCAGTTCGCGGCCAAGTTTTTCGGCCCACCAGTCGAGTGTCAGCGATCCCTCGACGAGCAGGGCCTGATCCGGTCCGCCGTGATGCTTGACGTTGCAGACAGCGTCGCCGACGAGACCGAGCCGATCGACGATGACCGTCGCGTTGACCGGGGCCTTGTAGATCCCGGTCTTGTAGCTCTTGCCCGGCAGCCTCTCCGCGATGCCCGTGCAGATCGCGAGAAGTTTCATCAAACTCATTCCTTCACCGTTTCCGTTTACCGGGCATATGGGTTAAACGGTGACCATGGCAAAGCGAGTCACCGGCCCCGAAATCGAAAAACTCATCCAGCTTCTGGCGAAGGTGCCGGGCCTCGGTCCCCGGTCGGCGCGGCGCGCGGCGCTGCACCTGATCAAGAAGAAGGATCAGCTGCTCGGCCCGCTCTCGCATGCGATGGGCGAGGCCTATGACAAGGTGAAGATCTGCTCCCGCTGCGGCAATGTCGACACCTCGGATCCCTGCACCGTCTGCACAGATATCCGTCGCGATCAGTCGATGCTGATCGTCGTCGAGGATGTCTCCGATCTCTGGGCGCTGGAACGCACCGGCGCCATGAACGCTGCCTACCATG
This sequence comes from Neorhizobium sp., assembly GCA_052038935.1. Taxonomy (GTDB): domain Bacteria; phylum Pseudomonadota; class Alphaproteobacteria; order Rhizobiales; family Rhizobiaceae; genus Neorhizobium. The sequence goes on from JBQGDG010000196.1 coordinate 4,208, forward strand.
TGCTTGGCGGCACGCTCTCGCCGCTCGACGGCGTCGGACCGGATGATCTCAACATTCGCAGCCTCGTCGATCGCGTCGGCGAAGGTGTGGTGCGGGAGATCATCATCGCCGTCAACGCCACCGTCGAGGGGCAGACGACAGCTCACTATATCACCGACCAGCTGGCGGATTTCGACGTCAAGATCACCAGGCTCGCTCATGGCGTGCCTGTCGGCGGCGAGCTCGATTATCTCGACGAAGGAACACTGACCGCGGCGCTTCGGGCGCGAACCGCGATATAGGAGACGATATGCGCAAGACAGTCCTCACCCTGGCGGCCTTCGCATCGTTCGTTTTCTCCCTCGCACCCTTTCCTGCGCTTGCCCAGAACAAGCCAGATATCGAGAAACAGTTTCAGCGGTGGATCGCTAGCGATCTGGGTCCGGAAGCACGCAAGGCCGGTATCTCTGCGCGTACGATACAGGCGGCCTTCCAGGGCGTGACGCTGAACTGGAGCCTTCCGGACCTCGTGCCGCCGGGCTCCAGGCTGCCGAAGCAGCAGGATCAGAGCCAGGCTGAATTTTCCTCGCCCGGAGCTTACTTTTCCGAAAAACGATTGCAGGGGCTTGCCGCCACGGGACGCGGTCTCGCATCCACCCACGCCTCCACGCTGAAGCGGATCGAGGCCGCCTATGGCGTGCCGGGCGAGATCCTCGTCGCCATATGGGGTCGGGAATCCGGCTTCGGCCGGGCGAAACTTCCATATTCGGCTATCGAAGTCTTGGCCACCAAGGCCTTCATGTCCACCCGCAGGCAGATGTTCCGCGAGGAGCTGATCGCTGCCCTAACGATGATCGAGCGCGGTGACGTCGGCCCCTCCGCCATGAAAGGATCCTGGGCGGGAGCCCTCGGCCAGCCGCAATTCATGCCGACGAGCTACCTCAAATATGCCGTCGATTTCGACAGGGACGGGCATCCGGACATCTGGAATTCCGTTCCCGATGCGCTGGCATCCATAGCGCACTATCTGCAGCAGGAAGGGTGGAGTGCGGGCCGCGATTGGGGTTTCGAGGTTTCCATTCCTGCGAATGTGAGCTGTGCCCAGGAGGGGCCGGACCTCGCGAAGCCGATTTCCGCCTGGGCCTCGACGGGCATCGAGCGGATTTCCGGCAAGGCGTTCCCCGCATCGGAATCGAAGGCACCGGGCATGATGCTGCTCCCGGCCGGCCGCAATGGACCGGAATTCATCGTCACGCCGAACTTCTACGTTCTGAAGGAATACAACAATTCCGATCTCTATGCGCTGTTCATCGGCAATCTCGCCGATCGCATCGCCTATGGTGCCGGCCCCTTCCAGGCCCGATGGGGAGATGTCGGCAAGATGCTGCGCTCGGACGTGCTCGCCATGCAGAAGGCGCTCGTCGCCAAGGGATACGATGTCGGCAACGTGGATGGCCTGCCGGGTTTCAAGACCCGCCGGTCACTGGGCGACTGGCAGGCAAAAGCCGGCATCTCGCCGACCTGCTATCCCGATGCCTCGCTGAAAGCGAAGCTAAGATAAGCCGAGCTTCAGGCCTTCATGGCTGGCGATGAACCCGAGCTTTTCGTAAAATCGGATCGCATCCGGGCGCATCTTGTCGGAGGTCAGCTGCACCAGCCCGCAGCCTCGGGCTTTCGCTTCGTCGATTGCCCAGCCGAAAAATTCCGCGCCGAGACCTTCGCCGCGCCTGCTGTCTGCAATCCTCACGCTTTCGATCTGCGCCCGCCACATGCCCGTTCGCGACAGGCCCGGAATGAACGAGAGTTGAAGGCAGCCGATGATGGACTGTCCGGCATCGACGGCGACGGCAAGCAGTTGGTTCGGATCGGCCTCGATCGCCGCAAAAGCGTCTCGATAGCGCTGGTCGGGAGGTGTCGAGACGATCTCGCGCGTGCGCCCAAGCGCGTCCTCGGCCAGAAGGCGGACGATGGCGGGGAGATCGGCATGACGGGCTTTTCGAAAGGAAGTCATCGGCATCCTCAATGATGCAGGTCGGGCGGCGCCTTGTGGAAGATGTCGTCGCCCGGCGGGATGGTCTGCCGCTCGATCATCCGGTGCACGCGTGGCCCGTCGTCGCCGCGATGCAGCTTGCGGATCGCATCCCAGACTTCCGCATCCGCAAGCGTGCGACGCTGATTGTGACGCACGTAGTCTGCCCAGGTGGCGGTGTGATAGGTCTCGGTCCAGATCTCCGGATGTTCCAGATCACGCATGAGGCCCCATTGGCGGGCGCCGTCGCGGATGCGGATCCGCCGACGGTCGGACATCAGCATCAGGAACTGCGGGATATCCTCGTCGGCGATGATATAGTCGACCATGTTGACGATCGGTCCGCTGCGCGGCTGCAGGTCGAGACGCAGCATCGGCTCGTTGAAGCGGTTGAGCGGATCGAGATTGAGTTCGCTGAACCGGGGCAGCGGCAGGCGCAGCCCGATCAGCAGGCCGACGAGCATGGTGAGGCTGGCGATGGTGAGCGCCGTCGAGACGCCCAGCTCCTCGGAAAGCAGACCCCATACCCAGCTGCCGAGCGCGATCCCGCCGAATGTGGCGGTCTGGTAGAAGGAGAGCGCCCGCGCAACGACCCAGCGCGGCGTCGAAAGCTGTACCGTCGTGTTGAACAGCGACAGCGCCAGCACCCAGCAGGCGCCGGGAACGAGCAGAACCACCGTAGTCACCAGCGTATTCTCGCTGACGGCGATTACCGCCGTGCTTGCGGCGAAACCGACGAAGGAAAGCCGCACGATGCTTTCGTTGGAGAGCTTCTCGCGAAGCCGCGAATTGGCGATCGCGCCGCAGACGGCGCCGATGCCGAAGGCGCCGAGCATCATGCCGTAGGTCAGGGCGCCGCCCGATACGAGATCGCGGGCGACGATCGGCAGGAGTGCGAGTATGGCGCTGGCTGTCAGGCCGAAGACGAGGCCGCGGAAGAGGACGTTGAGGATGTTCGGCGACATCGCGACATAGCCGAGGCCGGCCGAGAGCGCCCGACCGAGCGTTTCCCGCGGCAGCTTGCTGTCGCGCATCTCCGGCTTCCAGCGCAGAAGCGCGTAGATCAGCGCAAAATAGCTCAGTGCGTTGACTGCAAACGCGGCGGCGGCGCCGGCCGCGGCGACGATGACACCGCCGATTGCCGGCCCGACGCTTCTCGTGATGTTGAAGCCGACGCTGTTGAGGCTCACCGCAGCCGGGAGGATCTCGCGCGGCACGATATCGCCGACCGAGGCCTGCCAGGACGGATTGTTGAGTGCGGTGCCGCAGCCGAGAAGGAAGGTAAAACAGAGAAGCAGCCAGGGCGTCAGCAGGCCGAACCAGGCGAAGGCCGTCAATGCCACCGAGACGACGAGCATGAAGGTCTGGGCCGCCAGCATCAGGCTGCGCCGGTTGAAATTATCGGCGAGCGCTCCGGCGATCAGCGAAAACAGCATGATCGGCAGGGCGGTGGAGGCCTGAACCAGCGCCACCATGTCCTGCGAACTGGAGATCAGTGCCATCATCCAGGCGGCACCGACGGCCTGGATGAGCCCGCCGAAATTCGACGCCAGGCTGGCGATCCAGATTGTCCTGAAGGTCTGGTTCCGGAACGGAGCCAGGGTTGGTATGCGGTCGGGCACGTCGCCTCCTCGATGTCGCGCGGTGTCGGTTCGGTTATAGGCTGATGGGGCGCGATTTCCAGCACATTGGCTTTCCGGCGTCTCGGGATGCCGCGGGCCGCCGGATGCGGGAAAACACCAACCCTTGCAATTGCGCCTCCGGCGGCGTATATACGGCCCATATTCTTGATCGTCCGATGAAGAGTGGGCCCGACCGGACCCGCTCTTTTTTGTTAGGCGATCGCTTCAGCCCGCTCCACCGGATGCGGGAATTGAACCGGAGAGCTCATGCAGCAGACAGACAACGAGCCGCGTCTCATCGTCGAGACAGGTCTCGACCTGAGGATCGCCGAGATCATTGAGCCGGTGCTGGCCGCGATGGACTATCGGCTCGTCAGGGTGCGCATGCTGAACCTGAACGGCATGACCCTTCAGATCATGGCCGAGCGCAACGACGGAACCATGGATGTCGATGGCTGCGAGGCCGTCTCCATGGCGATCTCACCCGTTCTTGATGTGGAAGATCCCATCGATCGAGAGTATCATCTGGAAGTGTCCTCGCCGGGCATCGACCGCCCGATGGTCCGCAAGTCGGACTTTTCCCGCTGGCTGGGACATATCGTGAAATGCGAAACGTCGATCATGATCGACAATCGCAAGCGCTTCCGCGGCAAGATCGTCGAAGTCGATGAAAACGGCTTCAGGATCGAGCGCGATCAGGTTGCATACGGCGAGGAGCCGAGCGTGACGATCCCGTTTTCGGCGCTGGCCGAAGCAAAGCTGATCCTCACCGACGATCTGATCCGCGATGCGCTGAAGGCCGACATGCTGGCCAAGCAGCAGGCCGCCAACCAGAACGACGAAGCAGAAGACGAAGAATAACCGAACAACAGGCTGGCCGATCCGTTATGGACAGGCCGAGAAGAATTCGACCTACGGAGACCGACGACAATGGCAGTGAGTGCGAACCGGCTTGAACTTCTGCAGATCGCAGATGCTGTGGCCCGTGAGAAGGTCATCGACCGCGAGATCGTACTGGCCGCGATGGCCGACGCCATCCAGAAGGCTGCCCGCTCGCGCTACGGCTCGGAAACCAACATTCGCGCCGACATCAACTCCAAGACCGGCGAGATCCGCCTCCAGCGTCTTCTCGAAGTCGTCGAGCAGGCCGAAGACTATTCGACCCAGATCCCGCTGGTTCTGGCGCGCGACCGCAATCCCGACGCCAAGATCGGCGACTTCATCGCCGATCCGCTGCCGCCGATGGATTTCGGCCGTATCGCCGCCCAGTCGGCCAAGCAGGTCATCGTTCAGAAGGTGCGCGAAGCCGAGCGTGACCGCCAGTTCGACGAGTTCAAGGACCGCGTCGGCGAAATCGTCAACGGTACCGTCAAGCGCGTCGAATACGGCAACGTGATTGTCGACCTCGGCCGCGGCGAAGGCATTATCCGTCGCGATGAAATGATCCCGCGCGAAGCCTTCCGCTATGGCGATCGCGTCCGTGCATACGTATATGATGTGCGTCGCGAACAGCGCGGCCCGCAGATCTTCCTGTCGCGGACGCATCCGCAGTTCATGGTGAAGCTCTTCACGATGGAAGTGCCGGAAATCTACGACGGTATCATCCAGATCAAGTCGGTCGCCCGCGATCCGGGTTCGCGCGCCAAGATCGCCGTGATCTCGAACGATAGTTCGATCGATCCAGTCGGTGCTTGCGTCGGTATGCGCGGTTCGCGCGTTCAGGCGGTTGTCGGCGAGCTTCAGGGCGAGAAGATTGACATCATTCCGTGGTCGAACGAACCGGCTTCGTTCATCGTCAACGCGCTTCAGCCGGCTGAAGTCGCCAAGGTCGTTCTCGACGAAGATGCAGAGCGCAT
>JBQGDG010000197.1:0-14605 GCA_052038935.1 Neorhizobium sp.
GCTTCGAAGACCGGGCCGGTGTAGTATTCGAGGCCGCGGACGACGGAAGGGTCGATCTTGATGCGATCAGGGCCGTAACCGGCACCGGTCGCCAATGCGCCGATCGTGTTCAGCTCGTCGACACCCTCAGCGCCCCGTGCCGTGCCGGCGACGAGTTCGCCGAGCTGGGCGGCGCTTTCGGCATAATCCTTGATGCCGACGAAGAAGAGAACCTTTTCGATCTGCTCGGCATCCAGCCCCGCACCCTTGGTGAAGTCGCCGCTTTCATCCTTGCGGCCTTCGCCGAGCAGCAGCCTGACGCCTTCCGGGCCGAACTTGTCGAGCTTGTCGATGGCGCGCAGCACGTTCAGCCGCTGGCCGGCCTTGTCGTCACCGCCGAGACCGATCGCTTCCATCACGCCGTCGAGAACCTTGCGGTTGTTGACGCGGATCACGTAGTCGCCGCGCCTGATGCCGAGCGCTTCCATCGTATCGGCCATCATCATGCACATTTCGGCATCGGCCTGCACGCCCGGCGCGCCGACGGTATCGGCATCGAACTGCATGAACTGGCGGAAACGGCCGGGACCCGGCTTCTCGTTGCGGAAGACGTAGCCGGCACGATAGGTGCGGAAGGGCAGCTGGATCTCGTTGAAGTTCTCCGCGACATGGCGGGCGAGCGGCGCGGTCAGATCGTAGCGCAGCGACATCCACTGGTCGTCGTCGTCGGTCAGCGAGAACACGCCTTCGTTGGGACGGTCGCTATCGGGCAGGAACTTGCCGAGCGCATCGGTATATTCGAACAGCGGCGTCTCGACCGGGTCGAAACCGTAGCGCTCGTAGACCTCGCGGATCTTGGCGGTCATCTCGTTGGTGGCATGGATATCGGCAGCCGAACGATCGACGAAGCCGCGCGGCAGGCGCGCCTTCAGTTTCTGGGGCTTTTTGCTCTTGTCGTTCATGATCGATATCCATTGCCTGGAGGCCTTCGGGACAGGCCGAAATACGAGCGGTTTCTTAGAGGATGAACACCTGAGCGGCAAGGGCGGCGGCTGGCGAAGTGTCGGGGCCGATGGTATATATCCCGCAACCCAAAAGGGATCATCGCCATGGACAGGCGCGTCACGCTCGAAATACCGGAAGAGATGCATCGCCTCATCGCCAAGTATGGTGATCTACACGGACTTGATCCGGACGATTATGCAACGATGGCCACCGCCGGGAAATCTATCGCTGATCCATGATCCTTGAAGCCGTCCAATATGCCGCGACCCTTGCCGTCACGCCGGCGGAATTCCGCCCCTTCATCCGCTCTTCGGTGAACCTCTGGTCGAGAGCCAACCGTTGCGCCGGGGCATGGACACCGCACGAAGAGAACTGCAAGGCCTTCATCCGCGAGGAGATCGCCGGCATGAAGGAGCGGCGCACGGCGGTGGTGCTCGGCTCCGGCCTGCTGCGCGACGTGCCGATCGTCGAACTGGCGAACGCGTTCGATACCGTCGTGCTGATCGATCTCGTGCATCTGGCGAGCGTCCGGGCCTGGATCCGGGCGAAACGGCTCTCCAACATCCGGCTGATCTCCCGCGATCTTTCCGGGCTTCCGGACGCGATCGCCGGCCGGGTTCCGGAACCGCTCGCCTTCCTGCGGCAGGTCCCCTATCTCGATCTCGTCGTCTCGGCAAACATCCTTTCCCAGATCGGCGTCGGCTGCCGTCGCCGGCTGGCCGAAAGCGGAAACGCCGATGCCGATGCGGTCGTCCGGCGACTGGTCGAGGCGCATCTCGACAGCCTTTCCGGCCTGCCCTGCCGGGCGGCGCTCCTTACCGATATCGCCTATAGGGTCACGGATCGCGGCGGCACGTTGCTGGAAGAGGCCGATCTTCTATGCGGCGTGCCGGCGCCGACGGCCGGGCGACAATGGCAGTGGCCGGTCGCGCCGTTCGGCGAGCTCGGCCGCGACCGCGAGGCCATCCACGACGTGATCGCGACGTCGATCGGCAGGCGATGAGGCTGACGTGATGCGGAGATGGTTGATTTCACATCCGGGGGGCGTAGGGTCGGCCGCATGATGAACCGCCTCGCCGCCGTGATGATGTTTGCCGCCTGGCTGCTCTACGGAGCAATGCCGGCCATGGCGGTGCCGGCGATTTTCCCCGCCTCACCGGCAGCGGCAGGAAGTGCGGTTGAAGATCATTCAGGTCACCACGGCATGGGTGAAAAGACCAGGCCGACACAGAGCTCGCATGCCGGCCACGCGAACGGCGAGGCGCGAAATCCCTGCCCGCACGGCAGCGGCGAAGGCTGCATGGCACCGTTCTGCGCGGCCTGTCTCGTGCTGCTGCCGGATATCACCTTCGCCGATAAGGGCCGTTTCGTGCATCCGCACCCGAAGCCGGAAGCCGCTCCACCTCTCGTCGTCACGGCATTCGCGCCGCCGACACCGCCTCCCCGGGCCTGACGATCTCCACCAGTTCAACCAATCGGATTCACGGGACACGGAAGGAATACACCATGTCCAGGACGACCAAGTTCGCAGCCGCGTTCGCTGCCGCCTGCCTGTTCATCGCCGGGCCAAGTGCCGCACAGGAGATGAAGGGCCACGACCATTCGAAAATGCAGACGGCAGCCGGCGACGGCAGCGCCTCGACCAGGGCCTACGAGGCCGCCAACGCCAGGATGCACGAGGGGATGGCCATCACGTTTTCCGGCGATGCGGACGTCGATTTCGTCCGTGGCATGATCGCCCATCACCAGGGCGCGATCGATATGGCCAGGGTCGAGCTCGAATACGGCAAGGATGCCGAGATGCGCAGGCTCGCCGAAGCCATCATAAAGGCACAGGAAGCGGAGATTGCCGACATGAAGGCCTGGCTGAAGGCACATGGCGGATAATTTCGGGCGGTAGGCACCCGGACACCCCCATGCCGCCGGGCGGGTGAAACTTGCCCGGCGCTCCGTCTTCCTTCATATCGAGATGGTGGAGGCAGGAACCATGCGCCCGATTACCGCCATCGGCTTCGATGCCGACGATACGCTCTGGCAGAACGAACAATTCTACCGGCTGACCGAGGAACATTTTCAGGCGCTGCTCGGCGATTTCGCCGAGGGCGCGGATATTTCCGCGCGGCTGCTCGAGGCGGAAAGACGCAACCTCGAATATTACGGCTTCGGCATCAAGGGTTTCACCCTGTCGATGATCGAGACCGCGATCGAGGTGACAGGCGGAAACGTGCCGGTCGAAACGATCGGCAGGATTCTCGATATCGGCCGCGATCTGCTGCGTCACCCGGTCGAATGCCTGCCGCATGTGGAGGAAACGCTGCAGGCGCTGAACGGGCATTACCTTCTCGTCCTGATCACCAAGGGCGACCTGTTCGACCAGGAGCGCAAGCTCGCGCAATCGGGGCTAGGCGATTATTTCGACGCGGTCGAGATCGTCTCCGACAAGAACGCCACCACCTACCGCCGCATCTTCCATAAGGTGGCCGACGGACCGGAACGGGCGATGATGGTCGGCAATTCGCTGAAATCGGATATCGTGCCGGCGATCGCCGCCGGCGCCTACGGCGTCTTCATTCCCCACGCGCTGACCTGGGTTCTGGAGCATGTCGATGCGCCGACGGACGCGCCGCGTTTCCGCCAGATCGAGCATCTGGGCGAGCTTTCCGGCCTTCTCGATCAGATCATGGACGCTTGAACGCCAGCCGGGCCTCGGCGACCTCGCGCTGGCAGAAGCAGCCGTCGAGATGGTCGTTGACCATGCCCATCGCCTGCATGAAGGCGTAGACCGTGGTCGGGCCGACGAAGGTCCAGCCGCGCTTCTTGAGGTTTTTCGAAAGGGCGACGGAGACCTGCGTCGTCGGGTTCGCGCGCAACGTATCGAGATCCATCACCGGCGGCCGTTCGTGGGCGCCCGGCTCGAAACTCCAGAAAAACTTGGCGAGAGATCCGAACTCCGCCTTCAACTCCATGGCGCGACGGGCGTTGTTGATGGTGGAAACGATCTTGCCGCGATGGCGGATGATGCCGGCATCCGCCACCAGCCGCTCGATATCGGCTTCGCCGAATTCGGCGACCTCGTTGAAATCGAAACCAGCAAAGGCGGCTCGGAAATTCTCCCGCTTTCTCAGGATGGTCAGCCAGGAAAGACCGGACTGGAACCCTTCGAGGCAGATCTTCTCGAACAGGCGGATATCGTCGGTTACCGGGCGGCCCCATTCCTCGTCGTGGTAGCGCCGGTAGTCCTCAAGGCCGCCATGCCAGAAGCAGCGCCCCCTGCCGTCCTCGCCGACGATGATGCCTGCCTTTTCCTTCTCCCAGACCATGTTTCCCCCGTCGGAATGCCAATCGTTAACGCCAGTAGCGCCCGGTTCAATTTCAGGCAACCATATCCGGAAACCGGCGGCTAACCCTGCCTGACGCTAAATCGGGCGAGAGGCGCATATTACGCCACCCGTTTACCATTCGCTTTGAGCTTGCATTCACCATCCGGGTCAACGGGCGGACTATTGTCTGCGTATCGTGTCTTGCGGGGTCAATCCCGACGCGATGCGCTTGCAGCCCTTCGGTGATTGTAACGAGTGGATCCGACATGAAGGCGAAACTGTTTCTCGCGCTGGGCCTTGCGGCCCTGTTATCTACGCCGGCCTTGGCCAACGACCGCTATCGCGAACGGCCGCCGGTGATGGTGAGCCCGGATCTCGCCGCACCGTGGCTGATGCAGCTCGGCGCCCAGCCCCGGGCGGGTGCGCAGCAGCGCCAGCGCGTCCAGCAGCAGCGGCAGATGCGTCCGCAGATCGTCACCGGTCCGCGCAGCAACTATTATCCGGCGGCGCCGAGCCGTCCCGGGGCGCGTCAGGCCGCGCAGACAGCCCAGCCGAGAACCGCGATCCGCCGGGGTATTTTCGGCAACAGTTCCCAGGTGCAGCAGGCCGCCATTCGCCCCAACCGGGCGATCCGCAGCCAGATCGAGCCGCAGTTCCTGCCCCAGACGGTCGCTTATGACACGCCTCACAGGCCGGGAACGATCGTCATCGACACCAACAACCGCTTCCTCTATCTCGTGCAGGAGGGCGGCCAGGCGATGCGCTACGGCGTCGGCGTCGGCAAGCCGGGCTTCGAATGGGCCGGCGAACACAAGGTGACCCGCAAGGCGGAATGGCCGCGCTGGGTGCCGCCGAAGGAAATGATCGCCCGCGAGGCGGCCAAGGGCCATTACCTTCCGGCCAGCATGGAAGGCGGCCCGGAAAACCCGCTCGGCGCCCGCGCCATGTATCTCGGTTCGACGCTCTACCGCATCCATGGCACCAACGCGCCCTGGACGATCGGCAGCGCCGTCTCCTCCGGCTGCATCCGCATGCGCAACGAGGACGTGACCGACCTCTACCAGCGCGTCGCCGTCGGCACCCGCGTCATCGTCATGTGAGGCTCCTGTCCGCCGCGTTTCGCCGTCGCAAAACGCTGGACAATCCGGGACAGCCTGCATTCTGTGGCCGGATCGCCACGATCCGGCCGTTTTCTCGCGGTTCAGCCGTTCACAATCGCCCGGTGTGACCTTGCCGGGCGACAAGCACCGGGACATGTTGTCGCCGGGTTTGATGAGGAAGCTGACCGAGAGGGTAAGGATGAAATCGCGTAAATTGCTGCTGGCTGCCGCCGGCCTGATGTTTGCGGTCGTCGCCACGACGGCACCCGTGCAGACTGCGAGCGCGCAGTCGCAGACCACCGCAAGCGACGTCGCACCAAAGGTTCGCAACCGGGAAGTGCCTGCCAAATATCAGCGCCGCATGGTGCGCTTCGCCACCAACGAGGCTCCTGGCACGATCATCGTCGATACCAACAACAAGTTCCTCTATTACGTAGAGGGCAAGAACCGCGCGACCCGCTACGGCATCGGTGTCGGCCGCGAAGGTTTCGGCTGGTCGGGCGTCGTCAGCGTCGGCCGCAAGGCGGAGTGGCCGTCCTGGACGCCGCCGGCCGAGATGCGCGCGCGCGAAGCCCGCCGCGGCATCAAGCTGCCGGTCGTCCAGAAGGGTGGCCCGGACAACCCGCTCGGCGCCCGCGCCATGTATCTCTACAAGGGTGGCCGCGACACGATCTTCCGTATCCACGGCACCAACCAGCCCTGGTCGATCGGCCTCAACCTGTCGTCCGGCTGCATCCGCATGATGAACAAGGATGTCGAGCATCTCTATGCCCGCGCGTCCGTCGGCACCAAGGTGGTCGTCATCGGCCCCGGCAGCAAGGCGGGAGACGTCGCCTTCGAGGATCGCGGCATAGACATCTTCCGCACGATCTTCGGCAGCCGCGGCTGAGACGATCCCGCATTCCCGACACGTCGGAGCGCCGCAGACCCTTCGGGCCGCGGCGCTCCGATACCGACCCGCCCATGCAGAACGGCACACTTATGCCGGGTGATGCAGAAACGACACAGCCCGTTTACACGCGTGTCATCTCCACGCGCTATTCGCAACCATCGTTGTTCGACCGGGCCGATTCATGCGCACCTCTGCTTCAGCATTTCTTGCCTCTGCAGCTTTCCTGACGCTCCTATCCTCGCCCGCCCTTTCCGGCGACTGGGAGATTTCGGCCTATGGCGGCTACCAGTTCTCGCCCCATAGCGAGGTCACGGTCTCCGACGGCCCGGATTTCACCGCCGGCTGGGATACGAAGCCGTTCCAGATGCCGCCCTACTGGGGCCTGCGCGGTACCTACTGGTTCGACGAGGGCCGGCTCGCCAACTGGGGCGTGTCGCTCGATTTCACCCACGCGAAGGTCTATGCCGACGGCGAAACGCTCGACAAGAGCGGCTTCGACCATTTCGAATTCACCGACGGCATCAATCTGCTGACGGTCAACGCGCTCTACAAGTTCGATCTCGAAGACAGCAAATGGGCGCCCTATCTCGGCGCCGGCGTCGGCATCAACGTGCCGCATGTGGAAGTGACCCGCGCCAGCGGCCGCACCTTCGATTACCAGATCGGCGGCGCGACCCTGCAGGCCCAGGCCGGCGTGCGCTACGAATTCACCGAGAACTGGTCGGCATTCGCCGAATACAAGGGCAACTATTCCTTCGTCGACGTCGATATCGACAATGGCGGCAAGCTCGAGACCGACATCATCACCAACGCCATCAATCTCGGCATAGCCTACAGGTTCTGAGGCGCCAGCGGATCCGGCTTCCTGTTTCTCCGCTCAACCCGGAAAACAGGAATGAAGCGGAGAGACTGCAGCCGGGCCTCCTACAGGCTGGCCTTCTCCTTCAGGCCTGCCAGCTTCGCCGGCTTCGGGCCGCCATAGGCCCAGTCGAGAAGCTCGACCGTATGCAGGATCGGGATCGCGGTACCCGAACCGATCTGCGTCATGCAGCCGATATTGCCGGTGGCGACGACATCGGGTTTGGTCGCCTCGATATTGCGCAGCTTGCGGTCCTTCAACTGCGCCGAAATTTCCGGCTGGAGAATATTGTAGGTGCCGGCGGAGCCGCAACAGAGGTGGCCTTCCGCAGGGTCGCGGACGGTGAAGCCCGCCGCCTTGAGCAGCAGTTTCGGCGCCATGGTGATCTTCTGGCCGTGCTGCATCGAACAGGCCGAGTGATAGGCGACGGTGAGCCGTTTCGGCTCTTGCCGGGCGAGCTCGAGGGTGGCGAGATATTCGGTAATATCCTTCGCCAGCGCCGAGACCCTGGCCGCCTTTTCCGCATAGGCCGGATCGAGCCGGAGCATATGGCCGTAATCCTTGATCGTCGTGCCGCAGCCGGAGGCGGTGATGATGATGGCATCGAGACCGCCATTTTCGATCTCCCGCGTCCAGACGTCGACATTGCGGCGGGCAAAATCGAGCGCCTGATCCTCTTTGCCCATGTGATGCACCAGCGCGCCGCAGCAGCCCTCGCCTTCCGGCACCACGACCTCGACGCCGAGCCGGGCAAGCAGCCGAAGCGTCGCCGCATTGATGCCGGGATCGAGGACGGGCTGGGCGCAACCAGACAGGATCGCCACGCGGCCGCGCCGTGTGCCTTCAGCCGGGCGGGTTCCGGCCGGCATCGTCGAGGATGCGCCGGCGATCTTCCGCGGTGCGAGTTCCAGCATCGCGGCAAGCGGTTTCAGGACCGATGCCCGCTTCAGCAGCGGCGCGAAGGGGCGGCCGAGCTTCGCCAGCATCAGCGCCGTGCGGAAACGGCCGGGATGAGGCAGGACGGCGGCGAGCAGGCTGCGGATCAGCCGGTCGGCGAGCGGCCGCCTGTAGGTGTTTTCGATGTGGAGGCGGGCATGATCGACCAGATGCATGTAATCAACGCCCGAGGGACAGGTCGTGACGCAGGACAGGCAGGAAAGACAGCGGTCGATATGGGTGACCACCTGCTCATCGGCCGCGCGGCCGTTTTCCAGCATGTCCTTGATCAGGTAGATGCGGCCACGCGGGCTGTCGAGCTCGTTGCCCAAGGTCACATAGGTGGGACAGGTGGCGGTGCAGAAACCGCAATGGACGCAGCGCCGCAGGATCTTTTCGGAATGGGCGACATGGGGATCTTCGAGCTGTTCGGGCGTGAAGGAGGTTTGCATCAGGCCGCCCTCCCCATCTTGCCCGGCGCGAAAATGCCGGCCGGGTCGAGCTCCGCCTTGACGCGGGCAGAAAGCGCGGCGACGGCGTCGGGCAGCGGTTCGAAGGCCGGAACGGCCGTGCGGATCGCTTCCGGCGCGCGCACAAGCGTGGCATGGCCGCCGCCGAGCGCGCGGATCATGCGTCGGATCAGATCGGCCTCGGGATCGGCCTCCATACGCATCCAGACCAGCCCGCCCTGCCAGTCGTAGAAGGCATCAATACCGGCTTCGAGCCTCAGCGCGCCGACGAGCTGATGTCCGGCAGACGGCGCCACCGAGACCCGCCACAGGCATCTCGCTCCACCATCGGCATAGGGATGGACGTCGCGGATCTCGCGCCAGAGGGAAAGGCTCGCTTCCATACCGAGCCGGGAGACCGGGCCGAAAGCCTCCATGACGGCCGCGAGCTTCTGGCCGCGCACCTCGACAGAGGCCGCCAACCCCTCGAGCCGCAGCACCGTCGCCTCCCCTTCCGGCAGAGCGCCGCCGACAAAGCGGCCACGCACCGTCTGGGGCAGATGTGCGGCACCGGAGACCTCTACCGGCATGGCCATCGCAGCCGCCATCGCCTTCGTCGCCGCAAGATCGTCGAGGCCGGAAATGACAATTGTCTCCACGACCTGCGGCACCGGCAGGACGCGGAAAGTGACCTCGGTCAGGAAGCCGAGCATGCCCTGCGAGCCGGCCAGCAGCTTGACCAGATCGAGCCCGGTAACGTTCTTCATGACACGGCCGCCGGCACGCAGGATCTCGCCCCGGCCGTTGACGAAGCGGATGCCCAGCAGGCTGTCGCGGGCGGCACCGGCGACGAGGCGGCGCGGACCGGAGACATTGGCTGCGAATATCCCGCCGATCGTCGGTTCGCCCGGCGCTCCCCTCGGGACGCCGAGAATTCCGCGGTGGTCCATCGGTTCGAAAGCCATCATCTGGCGGTTTTCGGCAAGCGCCGCCTCGACTTCGGCGACCGGCGTGCCGGCCTTCACCGTCATCACCATTTCGGCCGGATCGTAATCGACGATGCCGGACAGGCCGCGCGAACTCATCGCCTCGGCAGGCGCGTTCACCTGGGCAAAACCACGGGTATTGCCGCCGCAGATCGCCAGCGCCCTGCCCTGGCTTGCGGCATTGCGGATAATGTAGGCCGCATCGTTCTCTGAATTGGGGATCAGCATGCGGGCATGGCTCTCGACTGTTGGCCTTCGCGTGGACGTGCGGCACCCGGCGCGATGACGGCGGCTGGCATGAACATCATCCCCTGCCCTCCAGCGGAAAGACCTTGGAAGGGTTCAAGATCCATTTCCCGTCGAAGGCGGCGCGGACGGCCATCTGCTGGCGCAGCTCCGCTTCCGTGTACTGATGCCGCATGAGATCACGTTTCTCGATGCCGACGCCGTGCTCGCCGGTGAGGCAGCCGCCGGCATCGACGCAGAGTTTCAGGATTTCGTTGCCGGCCTCCTCCGCCTTCATCGCCTCGGCCGGGTCGTTGGCATCGAACAGGATCAGCGGGTGCATGTTGCCATCGCCCGCATGGAAGACGTTGGCGACCCGCAGCCCGAAACTGTCGATGATCTCGGAGGTCTTTTTCAGAACGTAAGAGAGCTTGCCGAGCGGCACCGTGCCGTCCATGCAGATATAGTCGGCGATGCGACCGGTCGCGCCGAAGGCGGACGTGCGGCCCTTCCAGATCAGCGCCGCCTCGGTGGCGGACTGGCATTCGCGCACCGTCATGACATCGTGGCGGCGGGCGATCGCGACGATGTTTTCCAGCATCGCGTCCATTTCCGCCTCCGACCCCTCGACCTCGACGATCAGCAGGGCGCCGACATCGAGCGGATAACCGGCCTTGGCGAAGGCCTCGCAGATCTCGATCGCCGGTTTGTCCATGAATTCGATGGCGACAGGAATGATGCCGGCGGCGATGATATCGGCCACGCAGGCGCCGGCTTCCTCCGACGTGGCAAAACCGAAGAGAACCGGGCGGGCGCCTTCCGGCTTTGCAATCAGCCGCACCGTCGCCTCCGTGACGATGCCGAGCTGGCCTTCGGAACCGCAGACGAGACCGAGAAGGTCGTAACCCGCAGCATCCAGATGCTTGCCGCCGAGCTCGATCACCGTGCCGTCGACCAGCACCATCTTCACGCCGAGCAGGTTGTTGGTGGTGACGCCGTATTTGAGGCAGTGGGCGCCGCCGGAATTCATGCCGATATTGCCGCCGATCGTGCAGGCGAGCTGCGAACTCGGATCGGGCGCATAGAAGAAGCCGTCGACCGCGGCGGCCTCGGAAATGCTCAGATTGGTGACTCCCGCCTGGACGGTGGCGGTGCGGTTGGCATAATCGAGCTCGAGGATACGCGACATCCGCGAGAGACCGAGCACGATCGCATCCTCCTGCGGGATGGCACCGCCGGAAAGCGACGTCCCGGCTCCGCGTGGCACGACGGGGATGGCGTAGCGATGACAGTATTTCATCACCGCGGCGACCTGGGCCGTCGTGCGCGGCAGGACGACCGCCAGCGGAACGCGCCGGTAGCTGATGAACGCATCCGTCTCGAAGGGCACCAGTTCGCGCCTCTCGTGGATGACGCAGTCCGCCGGCAGGATATCCGAGAGATCGCCGACGATGGCCGCGCGGCGCGACAGGACCGCGTTCTTGGGCGGCAGAAACTGAATGGCCTCCGGCATCTTCTCCTCCAGGGAATCCTCGGCCTGCCAACCTATTCCATGAATGACGGAGGCTTCAACTTTTTCCTCGCCGAGGTCGCGTTCGGACCATCAGCACGTGCATTCGCGCCATATCCAGAGGAAAATTGAACAGCTGTGCAATAAGCTGTTGACGCGCATCGCTTTCGACCCACTATTGATTAGCCGCGTAAGGGATTTTTTACGGTCGTTTTCTTCACGATTCGCCGCCTCGGCCTCGTTAATCCTGACGCAAGCATTATATTAGTATAATCATACCTTCGGAGGTGTTTTCGAAATTGGGCATAATGAACCACATCACCAGCAGTCTTCGTCTTATGATGCAGCGCCCCCCGCGCCAGCAATATGCTGCCCTGTGCTATCGTATGAGGAAGGGGCAGGATGAGATCGAGGTTCTTTTGGCCACGAGCCGCGACACTGGCCGCTGGGTCATCGCCAAGGGCTGGCCGATGAACGGCAAGAAAGCCCATCAGGTGGCGGAACGCGAGGCCTATGAAGAGGTCGGCGTGAAGGGCAAGGTGGAAAAGGAGCCGCTCGGCGTCTATCACTACCGCAAGGCGCTCGACAACGGCCTGAAGGTGCTCGTGCGCGTTCAGGTTCACGCGCTCAAGGTCGAGGACATGCTGAAGAACTATCCGGAAAAGGGATCGCGCGTGTTGGAATGGGTTTCCTGCGAGGAGGCCGCAAACCGCGTCAACGAACCGGAACTCAAGATGCTTTTCCTCCAGTTCGCCGGCCGGACACGCAAGCCGGAAAAAGGACCGCCCGTCATCGGAGAGGTGATGAAGGCGGCCGGTTGAGGCAAATATTTCCGGCATCATAATCTTTTCGCAGGCAGGCGCTAAGACGGATCGACCGTATCCGACGGGTTGAACACCCCAGGCGCCGACATTCCACATTCAAAGTACAGCATGGCCCCTCAGAAGCCGCGTCTGGCCAAGCCGACGCTCGACAAGGATCTGGAAAAGCTTTCGTCGGTGGAGGATGCCACGCGGCAGATGTCGCGCGGGCTGGCGGCGCCGGGCACGGCGCTCCTGTTCATCATCCTCGCGGCCATCTTCGCCTCCTCCTACGTGACCGGCAAGCCGGGCGCGATGATCGTCGTCGCCGCGGCGGCCCTTGCGGGCTACATGGCGATGAATATCGGCGCCCACGACGTCACCAACAATATCGGCGCGGCGGTCGGTGCGCGGGCGATGACGATGACGTTCGGGCTCGCGCTCGCCGCGGTATTCGAAATCGCCGGGGCGGTGATCGCCGGCGGCGGGGTGGCGCAGACGATCGCCGGCGGCATCACCCACGGCGCGCTCGAATCCAGCCCCGACATGACGATCTGGGCGATGATGGCGGCGCTTCTGGCGGCGGCCGTGCTGATCAACGTCGCGACCTGGGCCGGCGCCCCGATCTCCACCACCCATTCGATCGTCGGCGGCGTGATGGGCGCCGGCATCGCCGCAGCCGGGTTCGGCGCCATCAACTGGCCGCTGATTGCCGGGATCACGACGAGCTGGGTAATCTCGCCGCTGCTCGGCGCCGTGATCGCCGCCGGCTTCCTGTTGCTGGTTAAGGAAAAGATCATCTACCGCGAGAACAAGATTGCCGCGGCGACAACCTGGGTCCCGGCGCTGATCGGCATCATGTGCGGCACCTTTGCGGGATATCTCGCGCTGATCGGGCTCGGTCAGCTGATCACGGTGTCGGCGGCGACGGCGACCCTCATCGCGCTCGTCATCGGGCTTCTATCCTGGCGCGCCCTCATTCCCGTCATCACCCGCCAGGCGCAGGGGCTCGAGAACCGCAACCAGTCGCTGCGCAAGCTGTTCCGCATCCCGCTGATCCTGTCCGCTGCACTGATGTCCTTCGCGCACGGCGCAAACGACGTGTCGAACGCGATCGGTCCGCTCGCGGCTATCGTCGCGGCGACGCAGGACAAATCGATCGGCGACGGCGGCGTGCCGCTCTGGGAACTCATCATCGGCGGGCTCGGCATTTCCCTCGGCCTGCTGCTCTACGGGCCGAAACTCGTACGGCTGGTGGGTGCCGAGATCACCAAGCTCAATCCGATGCGCGCCTATTGCGTATCGCTGTCGACCGGCGTGACGGTCATCGTCGCTTCCTGGGTGGGACTGCCGGTCTCCTCCACCCATATCGCCGTCGGCGCCGTCTTCGGCGTCGGCCTGTTCCGCGAATGGTACACGCGGCATTCCAAGAGGCGCTACGAATACATGCGGGTGCGCGCCGGCAAGGATCTCGACACGGAAGAACCGTTCGAGCGCAACGACGACGAGCTGAAACGGCGCTATCTGGTGCGCCGTTCGCACATGCTCAGCATCGTCGCGGCCTGGATGATCACCCTTCCGGCGGCGGCGGGACTTGCAGCGCTCTTCGCGACGGTTATGTTCGCGCTGTTTCTGTAAGGAAGTTTCCAGTGCGCGCCAATTTCCGCCTGCAGCGGCTTTTCATCGATGCTTCCCTGTCGGCCGAAACCCGGTACGAGGTTTCCGCCGACCAGTTCAACTATCTCGCCAACGTGCTGCGGCTCGAAGCGGGCGCGAGGCTTCTCGTGTTCAACGGACGGGACGGCGAGTGGCTGGCCGAGGTGACCTACCCGAGCCGCAAGAAGATCATGCTCCAGCCTGTCGAGCAGACACGGCCGCAGCCCGAAGCATCCGATCTCCATTATCTCTTCGCCCCGCTGAAGGTCGGCAGGCTGGACTATCTGGTGCAGAAGGCGGTCGAAATGGGCGCTGGACTGCTGCAGCCGGTCATGACCCAGCACGTTCAGGGCAGGATCACCAATCTCGACAAGCTGAAGGCGAATGTCGTCGAGGCGGCCGAACAATGCGGCGTTCTGTCCATCCCCGACGTGGCGGAACCGAGCAGGCTGACCGATCTTCTCGACCGCTGGCCGGCCGAGCGGCGCATCATCTTCTGCGACGAGGGCGATGCAGGACAGAACCCGCTGCCGATCCTTTCCGCGGTGAAGGAACGCCAGCTGGCGCTGCTCGTCGGCCCGGAAGGCGGGTTTTCGGAAGAGGAACGCGAGCTGCTGCACGGCCTTCCCTTCGTCACCGCCATCCCGCTCGGACCTCGCATCCTCAGGGCCGATACGGCGGCGGTTGCGGCACTTGCCGTCATCCAGGCGACGATCGGCGACTGGCGGTGACCGCCGTGCAACGGATGCTTTGAATTTCTGAAACGATCTTGAAACAAATTCGCTTGCACCGCAGATGAATCCGGTTCAAGCAGCCGGACGATCCGTCCGGTTCTTGCATTCAGATCAGGCATTCCGACCAGGGTATTTTCATGGCGCGCGACACCAC
>JBQGDG010000198.1:0-7889 GCA_052038935.1 Neorhizobium sp.
GCTCGGCGCCGATATCCTCGTGACCGGCCATACGCTCGACGATCAGATCGAGACGATCGCGATGCGCGCGAGCCGCAGCAATTCCGGCGATGATCTCGGTCTCGCCGGCATGGCCGCCGCCGTCCTCCTCGACGGCCGGAGGTGGCTGATGCGGCCGTTTCTCGCCACCCGTCGCGATGCGATCCGCGAATTCCTCGAGACGCAGGGAAGGGAATGGATCGACGACCCGAGCAATGCGGACCGTCACTATGAGCGGGTGAGGGTGCGTGCCGCGCTTCAGCAGGGGATGGACGCCGTGCCTTCCGTCATCGTGGCGGCCGGCGAGCGGCGCAGGCGGCTGGCGGAGACCGCCGCCGGTCTTGCCCGTTCCCGTCTGCAGATCCGCCATGGCGCGTTGGCGCAGCTCGACATGCGGATCTTCGACGAGGATCGTGAGGCGGCCCGGCATCTCGTCGCCGTCCTCACCGCCGTTCTCGGCGGACGACAGCATCTCCCGGCGAAGGGTGCGCTGGATCGGGTCATGGCTTTCATCGACGGGCGCCGACCGGGTCGGGTGACCGCCGGCAGGGTGATATTCGACCTCAGACGGCAGGGGCTCTTCATGCACCGGGAGAACCGCGACCTGCCGACGCTCCATATCGCCGCCGGAGAAGAAAAGTTCTGGGACGGACGTTACAGGATCGTCAATCGGGGAGAAGGCGAGCTGAAGGCCGGGCCGACTTCGCCCGATCGCGATCTGGCGCACGCCATGTTCGATCCGGCGCCGCCGGCGCTTTCCATGCGTGCAATGGCGGCGTTGCCGCATGTGGAGGTTGCAGGCCCGGTCGGTGCGGTGGCTGATAAAGCGACTGTGATCGTTACTCCGATCCTTGCCCCCTACGACCGCTTTTTGCCGCAGTTCGACTTTATCCTGGCACGTGAACTCGGGGTTTTGTTCGGATGTGACGAATTTCCCGTTGCCCCGATTAAGGTTTTCGAGCGGAAAAGCTAAACGACAGCACCAGCTTGCCTTGGCAAGGGCGTGGCGCAACCTTATGTTATGGGCAAGAAAGGCGGCCGCTTCAGTGCCGGCCGTCGCAGTCCGGGGAGTTCGATGAACCCAAACTTTCGTAATTTTGCCCTTTGGGCTATCATAGCCCTCTTGCTGATCGCCCTGTTCAGCATGTTCCAGACGGCGCCGACGCAGACCAGTTCCCGTGAAGTCCCGTATTCGCAGTTTCTGCGGGACGTGGATTCCGGCCGTGTGCGCGACGTCGTTGTGACGGGCAACCGCGTGATGGGCACCTATTCCGAAAACGGTCAGGCCTTCCAGACCTATTCGCCCGTCATCGACGATTCGCTGATGGCCCGCCTGCAGGAGAAGAACGTCACCATCGTGGCCCGGCCGGAGACGGACGGTTCTTCCGGTTTCCTGAGCTATCTCGGTACGCTCCTGCCGATGCTGCTGATCCTCGGCGTCTGGCTGTTCTTCATGCGCCAGATGCAGGGCGGCTCGCGCGGCGCCATGGGCTTCGGCAAGTCCAAGGCCAAGCTTCTGACCGAAGCGCATGGCCGCGTGACCTTCGAAGACGTCGCGGGCGTCGATGAAGCCAAGCAGGACCTGGAAGAGATCGTCGAATTCCTGCGCGATCCGCAGAAGTTCCAGCGCCTCGGTGGACGTATTCCGCGCGGCGTGCTGCTCGTCGGTCCTCCCGGCACGGGTAAGACGCTGCTCGCCCGCTCGGTTGCCGGCGAAGCGAACGTGCCGTTCTTCACCATTTCCGGTTCGGACTTCGTCGAAATGTTCGTCGGTGTCGGTGCATCCCGTGTGCGCGACATGTTCGAACAGGCCAAGAAGAACGCACCCTGCATCATCTTCATCGACGAAATCGACGCCGTCGGCCGTCATCGTGGCGCAGGCCTCGGCGGCGGTAACGACGAACGCGAACAGACGCTCAACCAGCTGCTCGTCGAGATGGACGGTTTCGAAGCCAACGAAGGCATCATCCTGATCGCCGCCACCAACCGTCCCGACGTCCTCGACCCGGCGCTGCTGCGTCCCGGCCGTTTCGACCGTCCGGTCGTGGTGCCGAACCCGGATATCGTCGGCCGCGAGCGCATCCTCAAGGTTCACGCCCGCAACGTTCCCCTGGCGCCGAACGTCGATCTCAAGACGCTCGCCCGCGGCACGCCCGGTTTCTCGGGTGCGGATCTGATGAACCTCGTCAACGAAGCCGCCCTCATGGCTGCGCGCCGCAACAAGCGCCTCGTGACGATGCAGGAATTCGAAGACGCCAAGGACAAGATCATGATGGGCGCGGAACGCCGCTCGTCCGCCATGACCGAGGCCGAGAAGAAGCTCACCGCCTATCACGAGGCCGGTCACGCGATCACCGCGCTCAAGGTCGCGGTTGCCGATCCGCTGCACAAGGCGACGATCATCCCGCGCGGCCGTGCGCGCGGCCTGGTCCTGCAGCTGCCGGAAGGCGACCGCTATTCCATGAGCTACAAGTGGATGGTGTCGCGTCTCGTCATCATGATGGGCGGCCGCGTCGCCGAGGAACTGACCTTCGGCAAGGAAAACATCACTTCCGGCGCCTCTTCGGACATCGAGCAGGCGACCAAGCTCGCCCGCGCCATGGTCACGCAATGGGGTTTCTCCGACGTGCTCGGCCAGGTCGCCTATGGTGAAAACCAGCAGGAGGTCTTCCTCGGGCACTCCGTGTCGCAGTCGAAGAACGTCTCCGAAGCAACGGCGCAGAAGATCGACAACGAGGTTCGCCGTCTCATCGACGAGGCCTATACCGAGGCACGCCAGATCCTGACCGACTACCACGACGAGTTCGTGGCGATCGCCGAGGGCCTGCTCGAATACGAGACGCTTTCGGGCGAGGAGATCAAGTCGCTGATCAAGGGGCAGAAGCCCGCACGCGATCTCGGTGACGATACGCCGCCGACCCGCGGTTCGGCGGTTCCCTCGGCAGGCGCCAGGAAGGACGAGCCCAAGGGGGGCGAAGCCGAAGGCGGTCTGGAGCCACAGCCGCACTGACCGATGCCGTCAGGTGCATGTCTTCAAAGGCCGCTCCGGTGAAAACCGGGCGGCCTTTCCATTAACGATCGCTTATCCGGTAACGGGATATGATCGCCTTTGACGCTAATTTAAGTGCTTGTGACGCGCGCTTGTGTCATGAGCTGAGATGCCGGTCCCGCAGACGGGGTAGCCGCGGCCTGGAACCTGGTTCCCGCCGCAGCCGGACCGAGCACTGACTATGGAGCTTACATGACACGACGCTATTTCGGCACCGATGGTATCCGCGGGCATTCCAACGTCTTCCCGATGACGCCGGATCTTGCGATGCGTGTCGGCATCGCCGTCGGCACGATCTTCCGCAACGGCAACCACCGTCACCGTGTCGTCATCGGCAAGGATACGCGCCTGTCCGGCTACATGCTCGAAAACGCCATGGTTGCGGGTTTCACCGCCGCCGGCCTCGATGCGTTCATTCTCGGCCCCATTCCGACGCCTGCCGTGGCGATGCTCACCCGCTCGCTGCGCGCCGATGTCGGCGTGATGATCTCCGCCTCCCACAACCCTTTCGAAGACAACGGCATCAAGCTTTTCGGTCCGGACGGCTATAAGCTCTCCGACGAGATCGAAGGCCGGATCGAGGAACTGCTCGAACAGGACCTGACCTCGCAGCTGGCGAAATCGAGCGATATCGGCCGGGCGAAGCGTATCGACGGCGTGCACGACCGGTATGTGGAACATGCCAAGCGAACCCTCCCGCGTGACGTCACCCTGCAGGGGCTGAGAATTGCCATCGACTGCGCGAACGGCGCGGCCTACAAGGTGGCGCCTGCTGTTCTCTGGGAACTCGGCGCAGAGGTAGTCACCATCGGCAACGAGCCGAACGGCACCAACATCAACCTGCGATGCGGCTCTACCAGTCCGGAAAGCCTGCAGAAAAAGGTGCATGAAGTGCGGGCCGATATCGGCATCGCGCTCGACGGCGATGCCGACCGTGTCATCATCGTCGACGAGCATGGCGAGATCGTCGACGGCGACCAGCTGATGGCGGTCATCGCCGAAAGCTGGGCTCAGGACAATCGGCTCACCGGCGGCGGCATCGTCGCGACGGTCATGTCCAATCTCGGCCTCGAGCGCTTCCTCGGCGATCAGGGACTGAGCCTCGCGCGTACGAAAGTCGGCGACCGGTACGTGGTCGAACACATGCGCCACAACGATTTCAACGTCGGTGGCGAGCAGTCCGGTCATATCGTGCTGTCGGATTTCGGCACGACGGGCGACGGTCTGGTGGCCGCCCTCCAGGTGCTTGCCTGCGTCAAGAAGCTCGGCCGTCCGGTGAGCGAGGTCTGCCGCCGTTTCGAACCGGTGCCGCAGCTTCTGAAGAATGTCCGTTTCTCCGGCGGCAAGCCGCTTGAGGACCTGGTCGTGCGGCAGGCCATCGCCGATGCGGAAGCCGAACTCGGCGCCAAGGGGCGTCTCGTCATCCGTCCGTCCGGCACAGAGCCTCTCATCCGCGTCATGGCGGAAGGGGACGATCGCGGCCAGGTCGAGAAGATCGTCAACGGTCTCGTCGACGTGATTGCCAACGTCCGGTCGGAAGCCGCTTAAGATCGCACTCCCTGTATTCGAGGCATGCCGCTCATCCGGCTGCCGCTAACCTTCACCCTGCTTGCGGGGCGAAGGACACTGGCGCGGCACTGCGATTTCCCTGCCCTTTTTTAAGGGGGGGAGAAGGTGCGCCGAGCGAAGCGAAGGCGAGGGGCGTCCGATACGATCACGGCCGCCACTCCCTGAACTTTCCGTCGAGCGCCCCATCCAGATAAAAAGCCGCGCTGATCAGGGCGAGATGCGTAAGTGCCTGCGGGAAGTTGCCGAGGAACTCGCCGCGCGGATCGAACTCTTCGGCATAGAGCTGCAGGTGATTGCCGAAGAGCAACAGCTTTTCCATGTTGATCTCCGCCTCCTTCAGGCGGCCGGCACGGGCCAGGCATTCGACGAACCAGAAGGAGCAGGCGGCGAAGAAACCTTCGCGCCCCTCCAGCCCGTCCTGCCACTTGTAGCGCATGACGAGACTGTCGTCGGCAAGCTCGTCGGATATGGCGTCGAGCGTCGCCAGCCATTTCGGATCGGTAGCGCTGATGAACCGGACGAGCGGCATCATCAGCATCGAGGCGTCGAGTTCGTCGCCGCCCTTGCTGTGGACGAAATGCCCGTGTTCCTCGTTCCAGAAATTCTGCCAGATATCCTCGGTGATGGCGTTGCGCGCTTCGACCCATCGGCCGAAGGGCGCCGCAAGGGAACGCTTCTGGGCGAGACGCAGCGCCCGGTCGACCGCCACCCAGCACATCAGGCGGGAGTGAAGATGCTCCTGCGGTTCGCTGCGTGCCTCCCATATGCCGGCGTCAGGCTGCTGCCAGACCTCGCAGACATGATCGACGACGTTGCGGACGCTCAGCCAGTTCTCGTGCGAGATGGCGCCCCCATACTTGTTGCTGATGTAGATGGAGTCGAGCAGCTCGCCGTAGATGTCGAGCTGCAACTGGTCGGCCGCGTCGTTTCCGATCCTGACGGGTGTCGCCCCGCCATAACCCGAAAGATGATCGAGCGACTGTTCGCGTGCGACCCTCGATCCGTCGAGATTGTACATGATCTGGATATTGCCGTCGGCGCGGTCCGTCCGGTCGGTGATCCAGTGGCCGAAGGCACTGGCCTCCTCCAGATAGCCGAGGCGCATCAGCGCATAGATCGAGAATGAGGCGTCGCGGATCCAGGTGGCGCGGTAATCCCAGTTGCGCATGCCGCCGGGCGCTTCCGGCAGTCCGAACGTGCCGGCGGCCGCGATCGATCCGTATTCGGCCGATGTCAGCATCTTGAGGGCAAGAGCCGAACGGGTGACCGATGAGCGCCAGCGGCCGCGATAGGATGACTGTTTCGCCCATCCCTGCCAGTAGTCCGTGGTCTGGCGGATGATTGCGTCCACCCCGTGCGTATCGGGAATGTCGGCCTCGTTTCCGTCGAGGATGAAGTCGAGGCTCTCGCCGCATTCCAGGCTGAATTCTGCGGTCGCCGCGCCATCGTGCTTGTGGAACCGGACGTTACCGGAAAGACGCAGGTTGAAATCGCCGCATTCGAAGATCGCATGTCCGCCATGGATCGTCACCTTCGGCTTGCTGCGCGCATAGTCGAAACGCGGCCAGCATTTCAGTCTGAAGGTTAAAGTTCCACGCGTGACGGTGACGCGGCGGATGAGAAGGGAGGGATCCTTGCCGCTTTTCGGCAGCGGCATCAGGTCGACGATCTCGGCGCTCTCGTGGCTGCCGAGCCAGCGCGTGAGAAGGACGTTGCTTTCGGGAATATACATCTGCAGGCGCCGGGCGTCTTCCAGTTGCGGCGTGATCTCGAAAGCGCCGCCCGTCTCCGGATCGAGCAGGGCGGCGAAAACGCTCGGGCTGTCGAGATTAGGCCAGCATAGGTAGTCGATCGTGCAATCCTTCGCGACGAGGGCGATCGTCCGCATGTTTCCGATTGCGCCATGTTCGGCGATGGGGCGGGGGACGTCGACCTTTTCGACAATCGACTTCCCCGCATCGTCACTGAGATGCTTCAACGGGCACGTCCTTTCCGGTTGCGACGGTCAACGCGGAAAGCGGGAACGGGTTTCCGGCGAACATCCGGAAGCCTTGCGGCATCCTGCCGCGAGCGTCCCGGGAAGGCGCATTGTGGTAAATACGCATGGTTAAGCAGCACTTAACCTTTATCGATCATTCTCCATACCAAAGAGGGTGGCTGCACGTCGTGCCTGCCATACACGATGGAAGCTTGGAGAACCAAAATGAAGAAGCGCCTCGCAGCTACGGTCGCATTGATGCTCTCGGCCGGCGTTGCTCATTCCGCAGATCTCTACCAGCCACAGCCTGAGCCGATCATGGATGCGCCGGAAGTGACCGTAACCGAGGCGAGCGGCTGGTATCTCCGCGGCGATGCGGGTTACTCCTTCAACCACATGCGCGGCGCCGATTATTATCAGGGCTCCAACAGCAACCGGGTCGATTTCAGCCATACCGATCTGAAGGACAGCTTCGTGCTCGGCGCCGGTGTCGGCTATCAGGTCAACAACTACCTGCGCACCGATCTGACCTTCGACTATCTCGGCAAGTCCGACTTCCGTGGCGGCACCAGCGGCTTCTGCGGCGGCGTTCCCTGCAGCTCGCAGGACAAGGCCGACATGCGCGCGTATTCGCTGATGGCCAACGTCTATGTCGACCTCGGCACCTACGGCTACTTCACGCCTTACGTCGGTGCCGGTATCGGTGGCTCCTATGTCAAGTGGAACAAGCTGCGCAACACCATCTGCGACGATCCCTCGGTTCCGGGCTGCTACACGACCGATCACGACGGCGAAGGCAAGTGGCGCTTCAGCTACGCGCTGATGGCCGGTGCGTCGATCGACATCACCTGCAATCTCAAGGCGGATATCGGCTACCGCTACCGTCGCATCACCAGCGGCGACATGTTCGGCTACAATCTCGGCGGCGGTCCGGGCCGGGACAAGGGTTTCGATTCGCATGAAGCACGCGTCGGCGCCCGCTACATGTTCGGCGGCTGCGATGCACCGCCGGCCTACGAGCCGGAACCGACCCCGCTCGTCTACAAGTAAATCAGCTTACGCAGAGACCAGAGCCGCCTTCGGGCGGCTTTTTGCGTTTCGGAGCCAGTTCGGGCAAAGGCGCTGCAGGACCAGAAATTTGTCCGGTCGCGACATGATCCGCTTGACTGTGAAAGCGGAGAATAATATTCACGGCGGCGGGACACCTCTCCCCAACGAGAGGCTAATTACCTGGAAGGGTATACATATGGCCACTGCCACCGCGAAGCCGGACGT
>JBQGDG010000199.1:0-25364 GCA_052038935.1 Neorhizobium sp.
GTCCGAACTGCTGCGAATCTGGCGGCACTACCGGATCACGGCGCTCATGGTCACGCATGATGTGGACGAAGCAGTGCTCCTTTCCAACCGCGTCATCGTCATGGCGCCGAGGCCGGGGCGTGTGAAAGGGATAGTCGATATCGCCGGGGGTGCGTCCATTGCATCGCCCGCGTTTCTCGAAGCCCGGTCCCAGATATACGCGTTGCTTGGAGACGGCGCGTGAGGGGATCGAATGACAGGCTGCGGAAGACGGACCAAAAGCTGTAAACGACAGCTTTTTCCTGCGCCCATATGAGCTTCTTGGACTTTTCTCGGCGTTGAGGAAAAATGAGCCGCCGGGCCAGGGACGACCGGGCCCGTGGTTCATCCAGCGGCTCCCCCTCGATCACCCACGCTTGACGACGTCGCGTGCCGGTGCCTGGAGAAACGTTGCCGCGCGCCTACAAGATAACGGGTCGTCGATTCGAACTCGTTAAGGATCCTGTAGATCATGATAAGCGTGCCGGTTCGAGGCTCGAATCGCTCATTGGCTGCGGCGGTACTGATCAGGATTTGTTGCATTTTTGACAGCGCCCACCGTAAAGATGATAATTCTCGTCATCTTTGTTGATCCCCGAAAAATCAGCTTCTATAGGTGCCTTTGGCGACCTTCAGTTGCTTCCCGACATTCGTGATCTCGCCGATCATCATCGCTACCTGCTGCATGCCGAAAAGGATTGGGCAATGACGTTTGCCTTTCACCAGTTTCCCGCCCACCGCCATCTTCTCTGCTCGACTGTGCTTCTAGGCACGCTGGCGGCTTTCTTGGTGCCAACGAAGACTTTTGCCCAGGATGCCGCCGGTGAAGGAACGCAGCTGGAAGCGATCGTCTTGAGCTCCGGTGCGCAAACGATTGGTGAGGACAACGACACGATCGTTCCACGGCGGTCTGTTTCCGCAACGAAGACGGATACGCCGCTCGTGGAGACCCCGCGGTCCGTTTCCGTGGTCACCCGCGAAGAGATGGAACAGCGTCAGGTTACGGACCTGATCCAGGCGACGCGCTACAGCTCCGGCGTCACCACCGGCGGTTTTGGCTATGACCCCCGCTTCGACCAGGTCTATATCCGTGGGATCGAGACGACCATCAGCGGGGATTTCCGCGACGGGCTGCGCCAGCCGGTAATGACCTATGGGACCTTCCCCACCGAGATCTACACGCTTGATCGTGTCGAAGTTCTGAAAGGCCCCGTATCCGTAATGTACGGGGCCGCGAGCGCCGCCGGTATCGTCAACAAGATCTCCAAACTGCCGCAGCCGGAGGCCCATCGAGAGGTCGAGTTGCAATACGGCACGATCGGGCGCAAGCAGGCCGCCTTCGATTTCGGCGGACCTGTCGGCGAAAGCGACGAGCTGTTCTATCGCGTCGTGGGTCTGGTTCGCGAGGGAGAAAGCAACTACGACATCGCCGACGATCGTTATCTTCTGCAGCCTTCCTTCACCTGGGAGCCGACCGATAGCACCAAGATCACCGTCTACGGGCTGGCTCAGAAGAGCGAAGGCGAGGCAAGCACCTGGACGTATAAGGATGCCGGCGAAATTCACCGTGTCAGCGATCCCGACTACGATTTCCAGAAGGTTCGCCAATACCAGCTGGGTTATCAGCTCGAGCATGAGTTCGACAACGGCCTGACCTTCCGGCAGAACGCCCGCGTGAGCGATCTCGATCTCAAAGCGCGCTATGTCGACACGACCACACTGGTACCTCGCACACCGGGCGCCCCGGCTGACAGCTGGGGAACCGCGGGGGTCACAGACGACATTCGCGCCTACCAGATCGACAACCAGCTCCAGGCGAAGTTCGATACCGGCCCCGTAGCCCACACGGTGCTCGTGGGGCTCGATTATACCGGGGTCAGTTCGGATTTTGCAGATGGCTACGATTTCGCATACCCTTCCGAGATCGGCAGCGCTCCTACGCCGGCGCTCACGGGGTTCACGGGCAACGATCTGCGCCAGACGGGGGTATACGTTCAGGAGCAGGCGGAGTTCGAAGGTTGGCGCTTCGTCGGCGGCCTGCGTTACGACTGGCTGCATCAGGAGACACGGGACAAGGTCGCAGGCACCGGCGCGGTGAAGGATGAGGGCGCCCTGTCAGGTCAAGTCGGTCTCCTCTATCTCTTCGACAACGGGATCGCTCCTTATGTCAGCTATGGAACCTCCTTCGTGCCTTCCACCGAGCGTGCGGCTGGAGGCCGGGTGCTCGATCCGACGGACGGCCGCCAGATAGAAGCCGGTATCAAATACCAGCCCGAGGGCGAGCAATACTCTCTCAGCACCGCAGTTTATCGGCTGGTCGAAACCGGCAAGCCCCAATATGCCGGCTACGCGCCTCCTCTCTTCATCTACGAGAATTCGGGCGAAAACACCTTTACCGGGTTTGAGGTGGAGGGTCGCACGACCTTCGACAACGGCATCAGCCTCATTGCTGCCTACACCTATACCCGTGGCGAGATTACCGGGAACCTGGACCCCACAATCATCGGCAATACGCCCACCACGACACCCCGCCATGTCGCGTCGCTCTGGGTCAACTACGCTGCACCGGAAGAGACTGCGATCGGCGGGCTCAGCGTCGGTGCCGGTGTGCGCGCCATGAGCGGGTCGTTCACCGACGACTACAATACGGGAAAGAATACAGGCGTGGCTTATCTGGACGCGTCGCTTTCCTATGATTTCGGGGCCAAGTCGCCTGAGTTGAAAGGACTGTCGCTGGCCGTCAGCGCGACAAACCTCGCCGACCGCAAGGAGCAGGTCTGCAATGGCGGTTATTGCTACTTCAGCCAGGGCCGCACAGTGCTGGGTTCGCTGAAGTACAAGTGGTAATCCTCTAAGGCTCGGCGTCCGCTTCAGGTCCGACCAGGAGTAGACGCCGGCCGTTGCTGGAACCGGCCGTCGGCTGCACTTCGCTGCCGCAAGCATCGTGTGCCGTCGGGCATTCCGTTTTCCGTCTCGCTGCGAGATCCCGTCCAGATGAGTATGACCGAGCAAGCCTACGCATTACCGGGAACTTTCCATATCGACCTCGCGCCGGCCGCGGGCGGCGAGCCTTATCGAATTTTTCTCTTCATCCCGAAAGGCGAGCCGCCTGCCGAAGGCTGGCCTCTCCTGGTGATGACCGACGGCAATGCGACCTTTCCTTTCGCCTTTGCCAGCCTTGTCACGCAGGCGCCATTCCCGACAGGAACCAACGTCACCTGGGGCGTCATCGCGGCCATCGGGTATCCGTCCGACGAACCTTATGATGCGCTGCGCCGGGCTTGGGATCTGGGGCCACCCCCGGTCAAATCCTATCCGCCGTATCACGAAGGGGGGCCTCCCGTTCGCATCGGCGGAACGGGCGAATTGCTCGACTTCATCGAAGACGAGTTCTTTCTGAAGCTCGGCGAGATGGTGCGACTGGACCCGGCTCGCCGGTCGCTCTTCGGGCATTCCTTTGGCGGCCTTTTCACGCTCTACGCGCTTTTCGAGCGCCCGAACCTCTTCGCCAACTGGATTGCAGCGAGCCCGACCATCTACTGGGAAGGCAGTGAAATCCTGAACAACGAGGCCCGACGCCGGAAGATATCCGGTCACAAAGCCTTCCTGCATCTGTCGGCGGGTGAATACGAGGGAGAAAAGCTTGCTCCCTTCCAGTATCGGAACGAAGATGCGCAGAAACGCCTGGAAAGCAAGAAAACGGAGCGGACGGTTGCCCTGGCGCAAGCGATGGCAGAGCGACTTGATGGCACTGACATTCAGACGGAATTCGAGCTGTTTCCCGGCCAGACCCACATGTCGGTTCTCGGGCCGGCCGTGAACCGTGCCGTGAGCATCGCCTTCCGAAGCGGCGCAGCGTGATCTGCCTCTCAAGGCGGCGCGCCAGTGCCGGAACCTCGACAAAAATAACAGGGAATGCCGTGGCCTCGATTCAACTTGCGCAGGAAGCGCCCGAAGCGACCAATGCCTTTGCGGTGGACGGGATCAGCCTGTCGCTCGACGGCAATGCGATCCTGTCGGAGGTCAGCCTCGATTTCCCTTCGGGCGAGGTGGTGGCGCTGATCGGCCATAACGGTTCGGGAAAATCCAGCCTCCTGAAGATTCTGGCGCGGCAGCTTACACCGACAGCCGGATCAGTCGCTTATGACGGCCGCGACCTTCAGGCATTTCATGGACGTGACTTTGCGCGCTCCGTCGCTTATCTGCCGCAGGATCTGGGGGCCGGCTCGGAAATGACGATCCGCGAACTCGTCGCCTGCGGGCGCTATCCCTGGCATGGGGCGCTCGGTCGTTTCACCCCGATGGATAGACAGAAGGTGGATGCGGCGATTGCCGCCACGCATATCGAGCCGTTCGCCGACCGGTTGATCGGTACTCTGTCGGGCGGCGAGCGACAACGGGCCTGGATTGCCATGCTGATCGCGCAGGATGCGCGGTGCCTGCTGCTCGACGAACCAACAGCGGCGCTCGATATAGCCCATCAGGTGGATGTGCTTTCCCTGGTGCGGCGGCTGGCCCATGAAGGCGGGCGCAGCGTCGTTATCGTCCTTCACGACATCAACATGGCTACGCGTTTTTGCGACCGGATCCATGCGCTGAAGGGCGGGCGTGTGGTCGCCAGCGGGACACCGGAAGAGATTATGGTGCCGGAAACGCTGCGCGCCATCTACGGTATCGACATGGATGTGGCGGCGGTTCCCCAGCTCGCGCATCCGCTCGCCTACGCCTGCTGAGGTCGGCCCGCAATGAAGATCTCGAGGCGCTCATTCCTGCAATATGCGGCAGCGGCAACCGTGCCGATCCCCGGCCCGGTATTGGCCGATGTCGCCGGGCGACGGATCGTCAGCCTCGATTACGGGCTGGCTTCCACGCTTCTGTCGCTGGGTGTGACCCCCGTGGGGATATCGGAGCGAGCCGATTGGAACAAATGGATCGTCGAGCCTGCCATGCCGGCATCTGTCGTGGATATCGGCAGTTCCTACGAGGTCGATTTCGAGGTTCTCATCCAGCTGAAGCCGGACATCATCCTGACTACCCCTTATCTCGATGAGCTTTTGCCGAAGCTTCAGCCGATCGCCAAAGTGCTTCGCCTGGAGATATTCACGCCCGATGGCGGTCCCGTTCTGCCGGCCGCGGTCGCGGCTACGCGCAAACTGGCGGCCGAACTCGCCCTTGAACACCAGGCCGAGCTTTTCCTGGCGCAGGCGGACTCGTTCTTCGCGACATGCCGTGAACGGCTCTCTCGGAGGCCGACCCCGCCCGTGGCCCTGGTGAATTTCATGGATGCCCGCCATGCTCGCATCTATTCCGCTCCCGGGCTGTTCCACAACACGCTGGAACGCATCGGCCTGAGCAACGCCTGGACGCGACAATCGAATTTCTGGGGTTTCGAAACGATCGGCATCGAAGAGCTCTCCAGGATTCCCGATCCTGATGCCCGGCTGATCGCCTTCGATCCGGTTCCGGCGGATGTGCTGCCCAAACTCGCCGATAGCCCTCTGTGGCAGGCGCTGCCGTTCTCGCGGCCCGGGAATCTGTCTGTGCTTCCGCCGGCTCTGATGTTCGGCATGGTCAACGAGGCGGTGCGGTTTGCGAGCCTGATTACCGACCTTCTGGACCAAGACGCATGACCGCTGACCGTCGTGATCATCTCGGGCCCGCGCTCGTGTTCCTGCTGTTGCTCCTGGGCGGGAGCGTTGCCTCATGGCTCGTCGTGGCGCCGGCACTCTCGGCGCCGGTTGCGCAAGGCTATGACATCCAGCGCATGCTGCTCTATTACTCAACTTTGCCGAGGCTTGCCACGGCGCTGCTGGCCGGCGCAGCCCTTGCGTTGTCGGGTGCGCTTTTCCAGCAGGTCCTGCGAAACCCGCTTGCCGACCCCACCACGCTCGGCATTTCTGCCGGAGCCAATCTCGCGTTGGTCGTGGTCTCGCTTTTCGTGCCCGGTCTTCTCGGTGCGGGCCGCGATATCGTCGCCCTGGGCGGCAGCGCCGCGGCGGCCGCCATCGTCATCGGTCTCGGGGCACGACGCGGCTTTTCTCCTTTCTCGCTCGTTCTGTCGGGCCTGGTGCTGAGCCTCTGGTGTGGGGGGCTGTCGGCCATCCTGACCTATCTGAACCAGCGATATCTGGTGAGCTTGTTCATCTGGGGCGCGGGATCGCTTGCGCAGCAGAGCTGGGTCGTTCCCCTGTCCCTCGCCTGGAAGGTGGCTCTCATCGCGATCATCTGCACGCTTGCGACCAGGCCGCTCTCGCTGCTTGATCTGGGAGAAAGCGGCTCGGCAGCACTCGGCGTGCGGTTGGCGCGTCTTCGCATCCTCGTCGTCGCCTGTGCGGTGGCGCTTGCAGCACTGGTTACCAGCGCGATCGGCGTGATCGGCTTCATTGGGCTGGTTGCGCCGACGATTGCCCGGCTTTCGGGGGCGCGCCGGCCGGGCCAACTTATCCTGTGGTCGCCGCTGATCGGTGCAGGCCTTCTCTTCCTTGCTGATTCCGTGCTGCAGCTGACTGCAGGCGCTCTCGGCGACTTCCTGCCGACCGGCGCCGTGACCGCCATCTTCGGCTCGCCGCTGCTTCTTGCCCTCTTGCCGCGTCTGAAGATCCGCCACCGGATACAGCAGGCGACAAGACAGCCGCGGCCGCGCCGGTGGAGCGCGAAGTTCCCTCTCTTCATCTCCATCGGCGCCGTCCTCGCTCTCGTTGCCGTCAGCCTGTTCGTCGGTCGCGCACCGGGGGGTGGTTGGACGCTTCTGTCGGGGGACTTCATCGATGATATTCTGGCGATCCGTGCGCCGAAGGTCGTGGCGGCGCTGGCTTCCGGGGCAATGCTCGGCATTGCAGGCTCGATCCTCCAGCGGTTGACCGGTAACGAGATGGCAAGCCCTGAGGTTCTCGGGATCAGCGCCGGTGCGACCTTCGGCGTAGCTATTGCAATTTTCGCTGTTGCCCCGGGCTTTTCCGGACAGTTCGCCTTCGCCGTCGCTGGTGCCGTAGTCGTCCTCGGCCTTATCCTTCTCACGTCGCGACGTTCCACCTTCGCCCCGGAGCGGGTGCTTCTCGCCGGCATTGCGCTGAGCGCCATGATCGACGCCGTGATCGGTGTCCTGAACTCCACGGGTGATCCGCGAGCGGCCCTGCTGATGCGCTGGATGAGCGGCTCGACCTACCTCGTCAGCAGTTCGACGGCCATGGCCGAGCTGGTGATCGCGACCGTGCTGATTGCGGTTGCCCTGGCTGCACGCCGGTGGCTGGACATCCTGCCGCTCGGACCCGCGCCTTCCGCCGCGGTGGGAATTCCTCTGGCGCGGTCAAGATTGGCGCTGTTCGGCCTTTCGGGGCTCATGACCGCGGCGGCTACGCTGACGGTCGGACCCCTTTCCTTTGTCGGTCTGATGGGGCCACATCTCGCACGGGAAGCGGGCCTCACGCGGGCTCTACCGCAGATGAGCGGCGCCGCGCTGATCGGCGGCGGGCTGATGGTCGCAGCGGATTTCGTCGGCCGCACCATCGCCGCCCCCTATCAAATCCCCGCCGGCCTCGTGTCGGCCCTTCTGGGAGCGCCCTGCCTGATGTTCCTGCTGAGCAGGAAACGGTAAGGGTTGACCGGTTCACCTACTGTCACGTTCTGTAGTCGACGCCGATGGCAGCAGAACGCTGCGGATCCAGCCAGGGTCAGACGTGATGGCAGGCGACCTGCCGCCCGGGTTTCACTTGTCGCCATTCGGGGGCTTCCGAGCGGCATTTCGTCGTGGCCAGGCCGCATCGGGGATGGAAGGCGCAGCCGGTCGGGCGACGAGCGGGATCTCCGACTTCTCCGGATTCGTTCTGGCCTCCGCCGATATTCATCGCGGCGGCCATCAGCATCTTCGTGTAGGGATGAAGAGGATCTTGGAACAGCGCGTCGCGCGAGGCGAGTTCGACGAAGCGACCGAGATACATCACCGCGACGCGGCTGCTGATGTGGCGCACCACGGCAAGATCGTGCGAAATGAACAGGATGGCGACCCCGCGTATCTCCTGGATGTCCTGGAGCAGATTTATGATCTGCGCCTGGATCGAGACATCGAGCGCAGAGACGGATTCGTCGCAGATCAGAATGTCGGGGTTGCTGGCAAGCGCTCTCGCTATGGCGACGCGCTGGCACTGCCCGCCCGACAGTTCGTGGGGGTATCTGCCTGCAAAGCCTGTTTCAAGGCCGACATCCTGGAGCAGGTGGGCTATCCTGCGCTCGATGTGCTGTCTTCCCTGCGCATGTTCGCGAAGAAGGGCATCGGTCAGCGCCTGCGCTATCGTCATGCGCGGATTGAATGTCGAGAGGGGATCCTGGAAGACGATCTGAATCTGATCGCGCAACGAACGCATCTCTTTTTCAGGCAAGGAAACCAGATCCTTCCCCGACAATCTGACATGGCCTGAATCGGCGGCAACGAGCCGGACGATCAGCTGACCCAGGGTCGATTTCCCGCATCCGGATTCCCCCACGAGCGACAAGGTTTCACCCTTTGCGAGCGAAAAGCTGATGTCGTCCACCGCAACGATGGATCTTTCGTTGCGTGAAAAATATCCGTTCTTCCGCCGGTAGCGCTTGCTGAGATTGCTTACGTCCAGCAATTCGGCTTGCCCGTTCATGGTGACACCTTCCTCATGCTTTCAACCGGATCGTTGCGGGTCGATCCTGGACGGCATCCTGATCGCTGTTCGCAAGGCTCTCTTTCCCTTCGAGACCCGACAAGGTCGGCAGGCGCCTTGACGGCGGTCCGTCCAGTGTGGGACGGGCTTTCAGCAAGGCCCGCGTGTAGGCATGCACCGGGCTTTGGAGAACCTGGTTCGCCGCGCCGTCTTCCACGATCCTGCCCCGATGAAAGACGATGATGCGATCTGCCACGGCGGCTGCGACCTGGAGGTCGTGCGTGACCCAGAGCATCGCCATCCTCATCTGCTGCTTCAGTCGCCCGACGAGGGTGACGATCTGCGATTGCGTGGTGACGTCGAGCGCGGTCGTCGGTTCATCGGCGATCAGCAGATCCGGCTTGCAGGACAATGCCGTGGCAATCATCACCCTCTGACGCATGCCACCTGAAAGCTGGTGCGGATAGTCGTTCAAACGGCTGGCGCCGCCCGGAATACCGACCAGTTCGAACAGTTCCGCCGCCTTGTCCCGCGCCGCGCGTCGCGACAAATGCAGGTGGTATAACATCGGTTCCATGACCTGGAGGCCCACGGGTAACACCGGGTTGAGGGAACTGGAGGGATCCTGGAATACGAATCCGATATGGCGTCCGCGTCGTCGTCGCAGCTCGTCTTCGCGCATGCTGCTCAGCACTTCACCGCGGAAAACCACTTCTCCCGACAGCAGGCGGCCGCCCGGAGGAAGCAGATTGACCAGGCCGAGCATGGTCAACGTCTTTCCCGATCCCGACTCGCCGACGATTGCGACGCTCTCCCCTTCGGCAAGATCGAAACTGACGTTGTGGGTGAGCCCCACCGTATTCGCGCCCTTGCCGAAACCGACGCTCAGATCTCTGGCGCTCAGAAGTGAAGCCGGCATCAGTGCATTCTCCGCTTCGGGTTCAGATAGGCGTTCAATCCGTCTCCGAATGCCGAGAACGCGACGCTCGCAAAGCCCAGCGCAACGGCGGGCACGATGAGGAGGTGAGGGTGGGCACGCCAGGACCGGAGACCGTCGGCAATCATGCGGCCCCAGCTTGGGATCGGTGGCTGCACGCCGACGCCGAGAAAGCTGAAGGCGCTTTCCAGGACCATGGCTGTACCGAGCCCTGCGCTGACAGCAACGATTACAGGACCGAGGGCATTCGGCACCACGTATTTCAACAGAATACGGGTGGGCGACAGCCCGATCGATCTCGCCGCCCGGATATAGTCGCTGCTGCGGATGGAGAGCACCTGAGACCTGATCAGCCTGGCGTAGCCGGGCCATTGCACGAGCGTCAGGCAAACGATGAGAAGTGACAGGTCGGCCCACACGGTTTCCCGGAAGACGGGATTGAGCGTCCGGAGGTAAAGATCGTCCATCAGGGCTGCCATGCGGGGCCGTAGAGACGTGTTGATGACCACGACCAGCAGCAGGCTGGGCACCGACATGGTCACGTCCGCAAACCACATGAGGGCCGCATCGACGCGGCCGCCGATATAGCCGGCAGTGGCGCCCACGGATGCTCCGATGACGAGGGCTGCAAAGCTGACACCGATGGCGATGAAGAGAGCCGTGCGAGCGCCATACAGGGTGCGGCTGAGGATATCACGGCCGAGATCGTCAGTGCCGAGCCAGTGGCTTGCGCCAGGAGGCTGGTTGATCGCGCCCATGTCCTGCGAGAGGAAGTCGCGGGCGACCAGGGCAGGGCCGAGGACTGCTGCGAGCAGCAGCAGCCCGACAAGAATCGAACCCAGCCACAGGCGCCGGCGCATGAGAAGCCAGGAGACGAGCCTACCGGCACGCCCGGAAGTCTTGATGTGGGAAAGATCGATAAGCGTCATAACGGGCTCCGTTCGGACGCGGCGCGAGGATCAAGCAGCGGATAAGCCAGATCGACCAGCAGGTTCGATACCATGACCGCGATCGCACCCAGGAGTGCGACGCCCAGGATGAGCGGGTAGTCTGCGTCCGTCATCGCCGTGACGGTCAGCCTTCCAAGGCCGGGCAGGCCGAAGACGAGTTCGACGAAAACGGCGCCGTTCAGCAGGGTGATCATGATCAGCCCGAGCTGGGTGACGATCGGTGTCAAGGCCGGGCGAAGAATGTGGCGCAAAACGAGGACACGCTGCGGAACCCCCTTGGCACGGGCCGTGCGGATATAGCTTTCGCCGAGGATGTCGAGCGTGACGGTGCGGGCCTGCCGAACGATCAGGGCGATCGGCTGCAGGGACAGCACGCTCAGCGGCAATATGACCCTCGTATCCAGCAGCCCATGCCAACCCAGCGATATCGACTGATCCGGAAACAGCAGAAGGAGAGCCATCAGTGCGAGCGGCCCGATGACATAGGGCGGGACCGCCCAGAAAATCATGGACGTGGCGATGACAATCCGGTCGAACCACCCACCGGCTTTCAAGCCGGCCAGCATGCCGATGGGAATGGCGATCAACGCCGTGACCAGTATCGTGACGAGGCCGAGCTGGAGCGTTACCGGGAAGGCTCTGGCGAGCATCCGTCCGACCGGCTGGCCGGTGACGAGCGAGTTTCCGAAATTACCGTGAACGAGGTTCAGGCAATAGTCGAGAAACTGCTCGAGCACTGGTCGATCGAGACCGGCGGCCTTCCGCATGGCCTCGATCCTGACAGGATCGAAAGCAATCTCGCCGGGCGAACGGAGGAAGATAAGCTTGATGGGATCGCCGGCGCCATAATAAGCAATCAGATAGATCGCCAGGAGAATGAATCCCAGCGATGGTAGCCATATCGCTATCCGGCGCAGCACGAAGCCAAGCATCGCTTATCCCCGGCCTTTCGTATCGACAATGGAAATGCTCCACGGTTCGACGATCTGGTTGTCGAGATTGCGCTCGAAACCCTGAACCTGATCCGTGGCCAACTTGGACGTGACGTTTCGTACCCACGGTATGAAGGCGAAGTCGTCGCGGAAGATGCGCTGGGCTTGCTGTGCCAAGGCGATCCGTTGGGGATCGTCGAGCGGCTTTACGGCGGCCTCGTTCAACAGCGCGTCGACTTTCTCATTCTTGTAGTTGCCGAGCTTGACGCGCGCATTCGACGAGACCGAGTGTATCGAACCGAGAAGCAGGGCGACGGCGTCCGGCACGCGCGATGCGACATCGTCGCGGAATACCTGAATGCGCTCCTGATCCGCACCCGAATAACTGTTGTATTGCGGCTTCATCTCGACTGCACTGATGCCGAGGTTGGTGCGCCACTGCTCCGCGATGAACTGTGCCGCCAGTTGGTCGACTGTGGTCGAAACGCCGACCATGCCGATCTTCGGAAGCCTGTCCGGCCCGCCATAGCTGGACTCGGCCAGCAGCTTGCGGGCCTTTTCAGGGTCGTAGGGGAATGCAGGGAAATCCGGGTCGATGCCGGGTACGCCTGTCAAGATCTGGTCAGCCTTTCTGGCCGGTCCCTTGGGATAGCTCGCCTGTATCAGCTTGTCCCTGTCCACCGCCAAAACCAGAGCTTGTCGAACCTTCGGATCATCGGTCGGCGCGCGGCTGACGTTAAACCAGAAATGGTTGCCGATGGGCGCGTCCGGGCCATCGGCAAAATTGCTGCCGAGATCGTCGATGATCGTCGGGGTCCGCAGCACCGTGGCGGCGTGATATTCGCCCTTCTGCAGAAGAGCCGTCGTCAGCACGGGATCCTCGACAGTCTGGACGACCACCTTGGAGAGCTTAGGCTTTGGCCCAAAAAACCGTTCGTTCGGGACGAATTCGACGATACCGCCGCTCAGGTCGAAGGATGACGGCCGGAACGGACCGCTGGTGACGACATCGTTAGAGGCATCCCACCAGTCCAGGATTTCCTGGCCATCATCGCCGCGAGCCTGCGAAATCTTGATCACAGGAAGCAGATGCGTGGCGATCTTCTGGTCGAACAGCGGATCGGGGTTCTTCAACTGGACGGTAAAGCTCCGATCGCCGGTCGCCTTCACCCCAGGCAGCTCTGTGCTCGTTCCGGCGACGATCTCATCGTAACCGACGACACCGGAAAGAAACTGGTTGACGCGCTGGTTGCGGGTGGATGGGAGAGTGTTGAGTTCCCAGCCCCCCTTTATATCCGCCGCGGTGATAGGGCTGCCGTCGGAGAAAGCGGCTGCCGGATCTATCTCGAAGGTCCATTCGCTCTTGTCGTCGTTCGATCTCCACGATTTGACGGCATAGGGGTGAAGCTTGCCGGCCGCGTCGAAGCGAAGGGCGGACGCCCACCAGAGGGAGTTCCATGCCGCATACCAGCCGCCGCCGCGTAGCGGCGACCATTCTTTCTCGAAAACGATGTGGGCGATCTTGAGAACCTGATCCGGCTCCGCCGAGTGCGCGCTGCCGATGCCGAAGGGGCTCGTCAGTGCGGCGCCCGCCACCGCCGATGTCATCAGAAATCCCCGCCGTGTCGGCGAGGCGGAGGCCCTCAGAAATGCGTCGAGCAGCGTCATGCGTGTCCCTTCCTGATCTATGGAGATTGCTGTTTCTGCTATTCGGCCGCTGCACCGCGTTCTGCTGGTGCACGCTCATTTCCGGGCCAAGGAAGCCCGAGGTTGTGGCGCAGTGTCGGCCCTTCGTATTCTTCCCTGAACAGGCCGCGGCGGCGCAGTTCGGGAACGACGAGCTCGATGAAATCGTCAAGCCCTCCCGGCAAGGCCGCAGGCATGACGTTGAATCCATCCGCGGCGCGGCCCTCCAGCCATTCCTGCATGCGATCCGCGATCTGGACCGCGTTACCGATCGCGAGGAAATGTCCTTTCGAGCCGGCGGCCCGCTGGTAGAGCTGCCTCAGCGTCAGGTTCTCGCGTCGCGCCATGTCGACGAAAAGCTGGTGCCGGCTCTTCATGCCGTTTGTCTCCGGCAGTTCCGGCACAGGCTCGTCCAGCTCGTATCCGCTGAGATCAACGCCGAGGAGGGTCGCCAAATGAGCGAGGCCGACCACCGGGTCAATCAACTGCTGCATCTGCTCGAACTTGGCCTGGGCCTCTTCTTCGGTGGGCGCTACGATCGGGCAGAAACCCGGCATGATCTTCAGGTCGTCGGGGTGACGGCCATAGGCCGGCAGGCGACCCTTCAGGCTCGCGTAGAAGGCTTTGG
Organism: Neorhizobium sp.; assembly: GCA_052038935.1. Taxonomy (GTDB): domain Bacteria; phylum Pseudomonadota; class Alphaproteobacteria; order Rhizobiales; family Rhizobiaceae; genus Neorhizobium. The sequence goes on from JBQGDG010000199.1 coordinate 13,779, forward strand.
CGGAATGAAAGTCGCTTTGAGCCGTGAAAACGATCTCCGCTGTGCGGGCAGCGAGGTCCTGTCCTATGTCGGACGATCCCGCCTGCACCACGACCGGATGGCCCTGGGGTGACCGCGCCACATTGAGTGGCCCCTTGACGGAGAAGTATTTGCCGGCATGGTCCAGATCATGCAGCTTGGTGTGGTCGAAAAAGATGCCGGACTGCTTGTCGCGGACGAAGGCGTCGTCTTCCCAGCTGTTCCACAGGCCCTTGACCACATCGACGAACTCGGATGCCCGGTCATATCGATCGGCGTGGTCGGGGTGAGCTGCGCTGCCGAAGTTGGCCGCAGCTCCCTTGCCGGACCCGGTCACCACATTCCACCCGGCACGGCCGCCGCTCAATACGTCCAGAGACGCGAACTGCCGCGCGACGCGATAAGGTTCGTTATAGGTCGTCGATGCGGTGGCGATAAGGCCGATCGTCCTGGTCAGGCCGGAGAGGGCAGACAGAAGGGTGATCGGTTCGAACTGTCCGCTCGAGCGGTTGGCAGTGCGGGCAAGCACGTCCCTATCCCAGGCTCCGTCATGAATGCTGTCGCCGTCGGCCAGAAAGAAAAGGTCGAATTTCGCTTTCTCGGCAGCCTGGACCATCGACACGTAGCGCGACAGGCTGACATGCATGTCGACCGCCACGTCCGGCAGCCGCCATGCCGCGATATGCTGGCCGGTGGGGTGAAGAAAAAGACCGAGCTTCAGTTGCCGGGGCGTCATTGCGTTCTCCAGATCAGGTGTTTCGGATTTCGAGGCTGGCTTCCAGAAGCGTCATCGCGATCGCCCGCCCCACCTTTGCAGAGCCGGACTTCTGCTGGATCATGATGGCCGCGAGCGCGCCGTCGTAGACGAGGCCAAGCTGCTCGGAGAGAGAATGCGGGTCGGACGCCGCTCCTTCGAGCGCGCGGAAGAACACGTCGCGCACCGCGCGCTTGTGTTCCTGGGCAACGGCGACGATCTCAGGCGTGTCGGAAAATTCCGACGCTGCCATGATGAAGGCGCATCCCCGGAATTCCGCAGCCTCCGATTTGTGTTCCAGAAGTTCAAAGATTGCGCCGACGGTGCCAATGGCTGACGCGTCTCCCCTTTCGAGGATGATTTGATTGAAGCCTTTCAAGACCCGTTCGTGGCGGGACCGCAGGTAGGCGACAACCAGATCTTCCTTGCTGCGGAAGTGGGTGTAGAGCGTCGCCTTGGCAATTCCGGCCTGCGCAACAACGGTGTTTATTCCCGTCGAACGGATGCCGTTCCGGTAAAACAAGTCAGCAGCCGTATCCACGATATGTTCGCGCATCAAATCCACTCGACAGACTGGTCTGTCTAGTAATCTATAAAATCTATAGGCAATACGAATTAAAATCTCTTTTGCAGGCGGCCGGTAGAAAAATTCCTCCGGCAATACGAAATCGACCTCGTCGGTTCGGGCAGGACCGTTGTCCAGGCGGGAGCCTTGTGCAGATCAGTTCGGCAGGGAAACAACTCCATTGCCCGGTTCTCGGGAGACCGCGGACGTGGGTGATGGCGGCCCGCCAGCGCATCGTGCGGGGCCGAAGCAAAGCTTCGTCTGCGTGTCCTGCCTTGTCGTGGCGCCGATCATCGACTGTGCCGGGGCTTTTTCAACCCTGTGCCAGCGCCACCTTTGTTCGATTGCGGCCTGCAAGTTTCGCGTCGTAAAGCAATCTGTCTGCCTGTCGATACAGCTCTTCGAACCCGAGATCGGCACTCGGTGGTGCGTCCGTCATGCCCATGCTGGCAGTCACCGGATGTCCGAGGCCGGGAACTGCGTTCGCGACCGCGGCGGGGATCGCCTGCCGCCGACGTTCCGCCCGCAGCTGGGCATCCTCGCCACGCACGAGCAGCACGAATTCCTCGCCGCCGATGCGGAAAGCATGAACGTGACGATCGGCCTGGACGACGTCGGCCACGGCCTTCAATACGGCGTCGCCCGCCGCGTGGCCATGAATATCGTTGATTGCCTTGAAGTGGTCCAGGTCAAGCACGGCGAGCGCGCGGTAGCCTTCCGAACGGAACCTTTCGAAATTCCGCTCGATCGCCCGCCGATTGAACAGTCCCGTCAGCGCATCGCGTTCGGACAAGCGCTCGAAGACGTCCGCTTCAAAGCGTGCCTCGTCTCGCTGGCGCCTGATCGTCATCAAGCGATCTGCCACGCCGAGTGTCGTGAACAGGACCTCGCATACACAGCCCGCATAGAACAGGAGCATGGCATCGTTGCTCTCCAGCCACGGAACCACCCCCGTGATCAAGCGCACCGATCCCGCGGCGATCACAGGAACATAGCCCACCGCCTGGAACTTGGCGGCACGGCTTCCGCGCCGCAATGCGTCTGCAAGGGACACAATGAAAATGGCGAGTACCGGCGCGAAAGCCGCCGTGTAGACTGTCGATTGAACGGGGCGTCCGACGAAGGGAAATGCCGCGTGAAACGTACTCAGGAATATCGCCCAGGCGGAGCAATAAAGCAGTGCCCGGCGAAGCAACGGATGCATGCGACCCGGTTCGATGAAGCTGTGGGTGAACATCGCTCCGGAAGCGACGGTGAGGCCGAAGACCACCGTCGTCATCCAGCTCAATGTCATCGCCGGCGGGTCGAAGAGAACGACTGCAAGTCCCGATGAGATCGCGATCGTCAGCAGCAACGAAATCGTCAGCGCGGAATGCCACAGCACGAACGGCTCCCGCAGGATCCGGTAAAAGGCCGCGTTGAAGACGAGCGGCATGGAGAGCATGCCGGCAAGGATTGCGAGGAGCAGCAAGGAGCGCAGAAGGTCTGGGCCAAGAGGAAGGTCTGATGGTGACAGATATGCTCTTTCGAGGGTCATCCGATGGCTCGGCAAATCGAACGCGACAACGACCTTTTGCGTGTCGCGGGTTACCGCGGGCAAGGGGGCCTTGAAATATCCGCCACGCAGAGAGCTGGCCAGATCGCTTGCGGGCAGGGAGACCTGGCGCGATGCGCCGTCCCGGTCGATTGCCAGCAGATGCACGGACGCGAGCGCACTTCGCCTGGAGAAGAGGTATCGGGGAAGAGCGCCATCCGGACCGATTTCGAAACGCAGCAGCACCCGCTCTCCCGCAAGCGAATACTCCCGATCCCCGCAGGTCCACGCGGGCGAGCGGGCAATCGCGACCAGGTCGTCCGATAGATTGCCGGACGTCCAGCAAGAGCTCGAAATGTCACCGGATCCGGTCGCACCGGCGGACGTGGCATGCAGGGATGCCAGCATCACGAGGCACAGCATAATAGTCGCCAGCGCTTTTCGGAGGTCGATCCAGAACATTGGATGACGGTACATGTGAAATATTGCGTTGCTGTTACGAAATTGCGGGCTTTCCGAACTACAACCGCTTCCGAGCTTCCTGCCGGATTTGCAGGCGACCTCATCCTTCAAGCGAGGTCAAAATCCGGGGCGAACGAGATCGGGAACCAACTGCGGTAACGATCATCAGTTTGAAAAAACGAGATGTTCCGGCTAAAGCTTGAGTGGCGCAAACTGGAAAAGGCAACGTCGTGAAGAAGAACCTGTACAAGCTTGTTCACGAAGCCCTGGCGCAGCGGATTGCCGACAAAACCTTTCCCGCCGGAACCGTGCTCCTGGAAGGTCCGATCGCCGAACGCATGAACGTCAGCCGAGCTCCGGTGCGGCAGGCGCTGATGATGATCGAGGAAGAGGGGCTTGCCCACCGGTTCGAAGGGCGCGGGCTGATCGTCGGCCCGCCCGGTACAGCCCCCGCCCGGGACGTGCTCGACCAGGTCATTGGCGCCATCAGCCTGCCGCAGGATCATGTCGCTTTCTCATGGCAGACCTTCGCGGAGGATTTGGAAGCGAAGGTCGTCTATCAGGCCTTCTTCGGTCCGATGCGCGTTAACGAGGTGGAACTCGCTCGCTTCTATCACGTCAGCCGCAGCACGGCCCGCGATGCCCTGATCCATCTCGAGCCGCTGGGGCTGGTGGAAAAGGACGCGAGCTTCCGGTGGGTCGTGGTGCCGCTCGACACGCAGCGTATTACCGAGCTCTATCAGCTTCGCGATCTGTTGGAGCCGGTAACCCTTCGACAGGCGGTTCCTCACGTGCCTCGCGCGACGATTGAAAACATGATCACCCGCCATGAAAACGCGCTACGGCGCTATCCAGCGGTGACTGCAGGCGAACTCTACGATCTCGAACTGGATCTCCACGTCCGGTGCCTGGAGTATTCCCCGAACTCAACATTCGTGAAGGTCCTGCGCCGTACCCATTGCCTGCTGACGCTCAGCAAGCAGATCATGGGCATCCGCATCGACATGCCGGAGTATGAGCCATTCATGAACGAGCATCTGCGGATCTTTCGGCGCATGCTGCTCGGCGACGATACGGGGGCCGAACTCGCGTTGCGCGGTCATATCCATGCTTCGGCGATCAAGGTCGACGAGCGGGCCGCGGTGATGCGGCGCCGCTATGTCGCGACGCCGCAGCCATTCTTTCATCAAATGAACGGGTAGGCGACAGGCGGTGCAGCGCCGGTCAGGTCACCGCGCCCACCTGCCACGGCACGAATTCGTTATCGCCGTAGTCGAATTGTTCAGACAACGTCTTTTCACCGGAGGCGACGGCGATGATCAGGTCGAAAATGCGCTTGCCGGCCGCATCGATCGTGTCCGAACCGCGGGCGATATCGCCGCAGTTGACATCCATGTCTTCCTGCATGTGTTCGTACATGACGGAATTCGTGGCGATCTTGATCGTCGGCGACGGCTTCCAGCCGGACACCGAACCGCGTCCGGTGGTAAAGCAGACGATGTTGCAGCCACCGGCGACCTGGCCGGTTACTGCGACCGGATCGTAACCGGGCGTATCCATGAACACGAAGCCCTGTTCGGTCACCGGTTCGGCATATTCATAGACCGCATTGAGCGGCATCGAACCGCCCTTGGCGACTGCACCGAGCGATTTTTCGAGGATGGTCGTGAGGCCGCCTTCCTTGTTGCCGTGCGACGGATTGTTGTTGAGCTCGGCATTGTTGCGCGAGGTATAGTCGCGCCACCACTCGATCCGCTGCAGCAGCTTCTCGGCGACGGCCGGCGTCTTGGCGCGCCGGGTCAGCAGGTGCTCGGCGCCGTAGATTTCCGGCGTTTCGGCGAGAACGGTCGTTGCGCCCTGGCGCACCAGCATGTCGGACGCGACGCCGAGAGCCGGGTTGGCGGTAATGCCGGAATAGCCGTCCGAACCGCCGCATTCGAGCGCGATCTTCAGCTTCGACAGCGGTTGCGGCGTGCGCTTGGCGGCATTCACCTCCGGCAGCATCTCGCGGATCATGTCGCAGGCCGCCTCGATCGTCTTGCGCGTGCCGCCCAGCTGCTGGATCGTCATGGTGCGGAAGCGATTGCCTTCCTCCAGCTTGTAATGTTCGAGGATGGGGCGAATCTGGTTCGTCTCGCAGCCGAGGCCGATCATCAGGATGCCACCGAAATTCGGATGGGTGGCATATCCCTTGATGACGCGGGTCAGGTATTCGTAGCCTTCGCCCTTGGTGTTGATGGCGCAGCCGCCCCCATGGGTCAGCGCGACGACGCCGTCGACATTGTCGAAGCCGTCGAGCCCGCCCAGCCGGTTGAAATGCTCGGCAATGTAACGCGATACCGTGGCGGAACAGTTCACCGTCGAGATGATGCCGATATAATTGCGCGTGCCGACCCCGCCGAGGCCTCGGTCGTAGCCCATGAAGGTCAGCCGCTCGCCTTCAGGCACCAGCCCCGGATCCTGGTTCTCCACGCAGAACTGATGGTCGTGGTGGCTTTCGACCATGGAGAGGTTCTGGAGGTGGACGTGCTGGCCGGGAGCGACGTCGCGGCTGGCGATGCCGATGACCTGGCCGAACTTGCGGACCTCTTCCCCTTCGGCGATTGCCCGCAGGGCAACCTTGTGGCCGCGCGGAATGTTTTCGGCGGCTACGACATCGGCCAGGCCGATCTGCTCTCCTGCCTTCAGCGGACGCCGCGCCACGCCGACACTGTCGGCCGGATTGAGCAGGATGGTCGGATTATCGACTAATGACATAATGTCCTCATTAATGCCTATTGCATGCAATATACGATCATGTTAGCACATTCTAGTCAAGGCCGATCATGCGGCCGTCCGCAGCCAGAGAAGGGCAGCGGGGCAGCGTTTGGAGGACAGCTGCATTGGGTTATGAGTTTGACTTTAGTTTTATCTGGGATTTCTGGCCGGATCTGGCCTGGGGCGCCTTCGAAACCGTTCTGCTTTCGGGTGCTTCCATTATCCTGGGCTTTGTAGCGGGGACGAGCCTCGCTGTGGCCAAGGTACATGGAAATCGTATCGTGTCGACGTTATCCAATATTTATGTGGAAGCGATCCGCAATACACCGCTGGTTGTCCAGGCCTTCTGGCTGTTCTTCGGCCTTGCTGCACTCGGCCTGCGCATGCCGGCCTTTTATGCGGCTATCATCACCCTGGTGATCAACGTATCCGCCTATACGGCCGAGATCATCCGCGCAGGGATGGAATCCATTCCCAAAGGCCAGTTCGAGGCGGCAGACTGTCTTGCGCTCAGCCGCCGGCAGGTGCTTTTCCATGTGGAATTGCCGCAAGCGGTTGAGCGCGTCTATCCCGCCCTGATCAGCCAGTTCGTGCTGATGATGCTGGCGAGTTCGATCATGTCGCAGATCTCCGTCGAGGAGCTGACGGGCGCCGCCTACGGCATTCAGTCGATCACCTTCCGCGGCTTCGAAATCTATATCGTGGTCGCTGTCATCTATCTCCTGCTTTCGCTCCTGATGCGCTTTGCGATGGAAGGGGTGGCGCAGCTCGCCTTCACCCGTCGCCGCCGTCTCGGCACGCCGCTTTAAGGCCGGAGGATATCATGGGCAATTCGGTTACTTTCGCACATTACCTACTCATGTTTCAGGGCATGCTCTGGACAATCGGCCTCTCGCTCATGGGGTTCGTCGGCGGTACGATCGTCGGCCTGCCGATCGCCATCGGCCGCATCTCCCAATCGGCTGCGCTGCGTCGGGTCCTCGGCCTCTATATTGCGGTCGTCCAGGGCATTCCGCTGCCGATCCTGATGTTTCTCTGTTATTTCGGCATATCGGTCGCCGGCTTCAATGTGCCGGCGCTGGTCGCCGCCGGCATGGCGATGACCGCCTATGCCAGCGCCTACCTGGCCGAGATCTGGCGCGGGTCGCTGCAGTCGGTGCCGAAAGCGCAGTGGGAAGCGGCTGAATGTCTGGCGCTGACCCGCCTGCAGCGGATGGTGCACGTGATCCTGCCGCAGGCCGTGAAGATCTCCATCCCGCCGACCATCGGTTTCCTGGTGCAGATCGTAAAGAACACCTCCTACGCGGTCGTCATCGGTTTTGCCGAGCTGACCTACACCGCCCGCCTGATCAACAACTCGACGTTCAAGCCTTTCGTGGTGTTCACCGTGGCCGCGGTCCTCTACTTCGCGATCTGCTTCCCGCTGTCGCATTTTTCCCGCCGGCTTGAACGCAAGCTGAAGCGCGCCTGACAGGATGCCTGACATGACCAATATCGTGGAATTTCACAACGTCCGTAAATCCTATGGAGCGCTCGAGGTCCTGAAAGGCGTTTCCCTTTCTGTGCCGAAAGGCAGCGTCGTGGCGCTTATCGGCCGTTCCGGCTCGGGCAAGTCGACGGCACTGCGCTGCGTCAACGGGCTGGAAAGCATCCAGGGCGGAGAGTTGCATGTGTGCGGCCGCCGGCTGCACGAGAGCGGGGTAAAGCTTCGCGAGCTGCGCAAGGAAGTGGGCATCGTATTCCAGTCCTACAATCTTTTCCCGCACAAGACGGTGGAGGAGAACATCACGCTCTCGCCGCGTCTGACGCGCGGGCTGACCAAGTCGCAGGCGCGCGAAGTGGCGCAGCGCGTCCTGGTGCAGGTCGGCCTTTCCGAAAAGGCCGATTCCTATCCGGAACAGCTGTCCGGCGGCCAGCAGCAGCGCGTTGCGATCGCCCGTTCGCTGGCCATGGAACCCGAACTCATGCTGTTCGACGAAGTGACGTCGGCGCTTGATCCGGAACTGACCGGCGAAGTGCTGAAGACCATCGAAGCGCTCGCGAAGGGCGGCATGACGATGATCCTCGTCACCCATGAAATGGCTTTCGCCAAGCGCGTCGCCAACCAGATCGTGTTCATGCATCAGGGCGTCGTCTGGGAAACCGGCGACGGCAGGATGCTGGACGCACCGCAAACGCCCGAGCTGCGCAACTTCATCGGCAACGGCCTCTAACCCCTGATCAGATTCATTCCACGGAGGATAAGAATGAAACACTTCATCACCGCAGCACTTCTCGCCGCAACCAGCCTGGTCGCCACCATGGCGCATGCGGATTCGCTCGCCGACATCAAGCAGGCCGGCACGATCCGCGTCGCGATCGATCTCGGCGCACCGCCCTATGGCCAGCTCGACGATGCCGGCAAGCCGGCCGGCTCCGACGTGGAAGCGGCGAACGAACTTGCCAAGGATCTCGGCGTGAAACTCGAGATCGTCCCGGTCAGCGGCCCGAACCGCGTGCCCTTCCTCCTGACCAACAAGGCCGATGTCGTCATGGCTTCGTTCTCGATCACCGACGAGCGCAAGAAGGTCATCGACTATTCGGAGCCCTACGGTGTCGTGCCGACCGTCGTCGGTGCGCCGAAGTCGCAGAGCCTTCCGGACTTCGCATCGCTTGCCGGCAAGACGATCGCCGTCACCCGCGGCACCACGTCCGACCAGGCCCTGACCAAGGGTGCCAAGGAAGTCGGCGGGGTCAATATCGTCCGCTACGAGGATGACGCGACCACCAATACGGCCGTCGCGACCGGCCAGCAGGATCTGATCGCAGCCGCGGCTTCGGTCGTCGCCCAGGTCAATCGCGCCAATCCGTCCCGCGATCTCGAGATCAAGTTCGTGATGAGTTCGGCGCCTTATGCGATCGGCATCCGCAAGAACGAGGTCGAACTGAAGGCCTGGCTCGACAAGTGGGTCCAGGACAAGATCGCCTCCGGTGAGCTGAACACGATCTACAAGAAGCACTTCGGCATCGAACTGCCGGCCGAATATCGCGGCAAGTAAGAGAAGATAGCCTCCCCGGATGCGGTGGCGTGTCTCCCCAGGCCGCCTGCATCCGGGTCATTGCCATTACGAAAGACCAGAAATCATGTTGTTGTCCCAGATCACCGGCGCCGACGGCGCCATCATCGTCCTTGCCCGCGAAGAGGGCGAACCCGCCCGCGAAGTTCGCGGCGCAAGGAGCGTTCATGCGCTTGCTCTGGTAGCCGCCAACAGCGGCCGCCGCATCGCCGATGTCGTCGAAGCCCTTGGTCTCGGTGCCGAGCATGATCCTGAAACGCTTGCCCGTGAAGGCCGCTATCTGGCTCCGATCACCCATCCGGACCCGGCGCATCTGCATCTGACCGGCACGGGCCTTACCCATCTCGGATCGGCAGCGACGCGCGACGGAATGCATGCCGAGGTCAAGAAGGTCGAGGTCGGCGCGACCGACACCATGAAGATGTTCCGCATGGGCATCGAAGGCGGCAAGCCGGAAGCCGGCAAGGCCGGCGTGCAGCCGGAATGGTTCTACAAGGGCAATGGCCATTCGCTGGCGGCCCCGGGTGGGGCGCTGACTTCGCCGGCCTTCGCGCTCGACCATGGCGAGGAACCGGAAATGGCCGGTATCTACGTCATCGACGACAAGGGGCAGCCTTTCCGCCTCGGCTTTGCCGTGTCCAACGAGTTTTCGGATCATGTCACCGAGCGGCAGAACTATCTCTATCTCGCCCATTCCAAGCTGCGTCCGGCCTCGATCGGCCCGGAGATCCGGGTCGGCGCTCCGCCCGCCGATATCCGCGGCACGAGCCGCATCCTGCGCGATGGCGCGGTTCTGTGGGAAAAGCCATTCCTCTCCGGCGAGGAGAACATGTCCCACAGCTTCGCCAACCTCGAATACCATCATTTCAAGTACCGGCTGTTCCGCAAGCCGGGTGATGTCCATGTCCACATGTTCGGCACCGCGACCCTTTCCTTCGGCGATGGCATCCGTGTCGAACCCGGCGACGTCTTCGAGATCGAAGCCGCCGGCTTCGGCCAGCCGCTGCGCAACGCCGTCGCGATCGACGAGCCGGAAGGTTTCTCGGATCTCGCGGTTCGCGATCTCTGATCGGCCGCCTGCTGCCTGATTGTCCGGCCCCGATGGGCCGGACCGTCTGCCCGAGCCATTCCCTCAAGACAGTCCGCGAAAGCCAAAAATGACCGACGCTCAATTTCGACCGCACGGCCGCCATCTGATTGCCGGCGAATGGGTTGGCAGTCCGCAACGTTTCTCCTCTTCCCCGGCGGAAGGACCGGCCTTCGAGTTTTCGGCCGGTAACGCGGAGATTGTCGATGAGGCCTGCCGCGCGGCAATGGCCGCTTTCGAAGAATATTCGACGACATCCATCGAGAGCAGGGCCGCCTTCCTCAACGCCATCGCCGACGAAATCGAGAGCCGCGCCGCGGCAATCACCTGGATCGGCAGCCGCGAGACAGGCCTTCCGGCCGGCCGCCTTGATGGCGAGCGGGCCCGGACGACCGGGCAGCTGCGGCTTTTCGCGCGCCATATCCTGACCCGTGCCCATCTCGATGAGCGGATCGACGAAGCCCTGCCGGAGCGCGCTCCGCTGCCGCGGCCGGAACTGAGACTGATTCAGCGGCCGGTGGGTCCCGTCGCCGTGTTCGGCGCCTCGAATTTCCCCCTCGCCTTTTCGACGGCGGGTGGCGACACGGCGGCCGCCCTTGCGGCCGGATGCCCGGTCGTCGTCAAGGCGCATTCCGCACATCCGGGTACATCCGAGATCGTCGCGGAAGCAATCCTTGCAGCGCAGACCTCTGCGGGCATGCCCAAGGGTGTCTTCAGCCTGATCCAGGCGGGCAGCCGCGCGGTGGGCGAGGCGCTGGTCACGCATCCAGCGATCAAGGCGGTCGGATTCACCGGCGGTCTTACCGGTGGCAGGGCCCTCTTCGACCTGTGCGCCGCCAGGCCCGAGCCCATCCCCTTCTTCGGGGAACTCGGCAGCGTCAATCCGATGTTCATCCTGCCCTTTGCCCTCGAAGGGCGCGCCGAGGGGCTGGGTGCCGGATGGGCGGGGTCGCTCAGCATGGGGGCAGGCCAGTTTTGCACCAATCCGGGGATCGCCTTCATGGTCGACGGTCCGGCCGCCGAACGCTTCGTTTCGGCTGCGGGCGCAGCACTGGAGGCCATCGCACCGCAGACCATGCTGACCGACGGAATTGCAGCCGCCTGGTCGCGGGGAACCGCGCAGATGGCCCAGACACAGGGCGTCCGCACCCTTCTGAATAGCGGTGCGGCCGGCAGAAACAGTGCGCCTGCGCTGTTCGAAACGGATGCCGAAACGTTCCTGGCCAACCACCACCTGCATGAAGAGGTCTTTGGCCCGACCGCCTTGATCGTGCGCCTGCCTTCTGCAGAGGCGATGCTTTCCATCGCCCGGAATTTTTCCGGGCAGCTGACGGCGACCCTGCATACGGAAGA
>JBQGDG010000200.1:0-21555 GCA_052038935.1 Neorhizobium sp.
TCCAGGTCGCCGTCGAACGGCTTCACCGTCCCCTCGTTGACCAGCCACAAACGATCGACGGTCGCCTCGATCAGATGGCGATCGTGGGAAATCAGGATGACTGCGCCGTCATAGTCGTTCAGCGCCTCGATCAGCGCCCGACGGCTGTCGATATCGAGATGGTTGGTCGGTTCGTCGAGGATCAGAAGGTTCGGCGCATGGAAGGCGGCAAGCCCCATCAGCAGGCGGGCCTTCTCGCCGCCGGAAAGATCCTTGGCCGCCGTCGCCATCTTTTCCGTTGCAAGTCCCATCTGCGCCACGCGGGCGCGCACCTTGGCCTCCGGGGCCTCCGGCATCAGCCGGCGCACATGGTCGACGGGCGATTCGTGCGGGATCAGGTCGTCGAGCTGATGCTGGGCAAAAAAACCGATCGACAGGGACGACGCGAGCTTCATCTCGCCGCCGTCCGGTTGCAGGCGGCCGGAAATCAGCTTGGCGAAGGTCGACTTGCCGTTGCCGTTGGAGCCGAGCAGGGCGATGCGGTCGTCGTTGTCGATCCTGAGACTGATGTTCTTCAGGATCGGCTGGCCGGGCGTGTAGCCGACGGCGCCCTTGCTGATCGCGACGATTGGCGAGGCGGGCTGCTTTTCCGGCGTCGGAAAGGTGATCGGCTGGACATGGTCCTCGACGACGGCGGAGACCGTACCCATGCGTTCCAGCGCCTTGATGCGGCTCTGCGCCTGGCGCGCCTTGGACGCCTTGTAGCGGAAGCGGTCGATATAGCTCTGGATATGTTTGCGGGCCGCGTCGCTCTTGGCCTTCGCCTTCATCTGCAACTCGTCGGCTTCGGCCTTCTGGCGCTCGAACTGATCGTAGCCGCCGCGATAGAAGGTCAGCTTCTTCTGGTCGAGATGCACGATCGAATTGACGGCGTTGTTCAGCATGTCGCGGTCGTGACTGATGACGATGACGGTATGCGGATAGCGCCGCACAGAGTCCTCGAGCCACATCGTGCCTTCGAGATCGAGATAGTTGGTCGGTTCGTCCAGCAGCAGGAGATCCGGCTCGGCGAACAGTACGGCGGCAAGCGCCACGCGCATGCGCCAGCCGCCCGAGAACGACGAGGCCGGACGCAGCTGCGCCGCGGCGTCGAAGCCGAGGCCGGCAAGGATGCTCGCCGCGCGAGCTTCGGCCGAATGCGCATCGATATCGACCAGCCGCATCTGGATTTCGGCGATGCGGTTCGGATCGGTCGCGGTCTCGGCTTCGGCCAGAAGCGCCGTGCGCTCCTTGTCGGCCGCCATGACGATGGAGATCAGCGAATCCTCGGTACCCGGCGCTTCCTGCGCCACCTGGCCGATACGGGCCTGTCTCGGAATCGATACCGAGCCGCTTTCGGCGGCGAGATCGCCGGTGATCACCCTGAAGAGCGTCGACTTGCCGGCGCCGTTGCGGCCGACAAGGCCCGCTTTCGTGCCGGCCGGAAGCGTGACGCTGGCATGGTCGAGGAGAAGGCGTCCGGCGATGCGGGCCGAAAGGTCGGTAATCGTGATCATGGTCGCGGTTTTGGCCGAAACCGCCCTTGAAGGCAAGGGACAGCCCGTCGAAACGCTGCAGCCCTCGTCGTCGCGCGATCGGTGGCCTTATTTGCTTCCGTCGCCGTGAAGGATGACGCCGGCGCGCGGGTTGCCGCGTGCCGCCTCGGCGGCCAGAACCGCCTGCTGGCGCAGTTGCTGCGGCGAAAACGCGTCCGCCCGCAGCGCCGCGCCGATCGAGAGCCTGACGCTGGCGGAACCTTCCGAGGCGGCGAAGACGAGATTGTGGGCGATCGATGCGCTCAGCCGGTCGGCTATCGGCCTGATGCTGTCGCGATCGACATTGCGCAGCAGGAAGGCGAACTCGCCCTTGCCGATGCGGGCCAGAAAATCGTTCTTCTTGACCGTCTTGCGGAAGATGGAGGCGGCTTTCTTGACGATGCGGTTGGCCGCCGCCTCGCCATAGGTGTCGGCCAGATCGCTAAGATCGGCAATGGCGACAAGGAACAGCGCCGTCTCCTGGCTGTCGGCTTCCGGCGAATAGAGGACCTCCATCCGCTCCAGGAACGCGGCATGATTGGGCAGGCCGGTAAGACGATCGCGCAACATCACGGCGCGGGCGGCCGTTTCGTCGCGTTCGGCTTCCATCAGCCGGTCGGTTCCAGTTCGAAGCGCGGCCTCCAGTTCCGTTTCGGCGACGACGGCGTCGGACAGCGAGACGCTCAGATATTCGATCTCCGCGAGGATGTCGCCCGGACCGGCACCGGTGTCTTCGCGCAGGCTTTTCGCGACCGCTTCGAGCACGCGCGTAAAGCCCCGTTTCTGCTCCACGCCGCTTGCCATCTTGTCGCGCAGGTCGGATAGGACGCGGATGTCGTGATCCCGGGATTTCGGCAGGGCTCGGGCGATGAAGCCCGGAAGCTGGTACCGCATGCCGATATCATCGAGAAGAGCCTGGCGGGGAGCGTGCGGAAGCGCCATGACCTCGCGGGCGAGCCCCGCATCGGCGCCCGAGAGCGCTTCATGAAAGAGCTCGTAGTTCCGTGGTGCGCCGTTTACCTCCAGGCGTGCCATATGCTGGCTCACCGTCTGCAACGTCCTGTCCTGCATCGGCCTGCGCGCTTGCGTCGGCATCCGTCGTCCCCGGTTGTGGATCCATTCCGACGAGTGATGGCCGCCGTGTGTTAAAATCCGCTGAAATACCGTACGCGTATTGCGACGAACAGGCCGCCTGCACGACTTAGGGTTAAGGCGGGGTTCACATCCAGCGTCTGCCCTCGCTGCGCAGGAATGCGATCATGTCGAGAACGATCGACGGTTCACCGAGGGAGGTCAGGATCGCATGCACCTGTCCACGATGATGGGTCTGGTGGTTGAAGACATGGGCGAGGATCGCTGCGAGCGGCTCCGTCACCGGTGTCGGCACCGTGACCGGCGTATAGCTCACCGTCCGCTCGAATTCCTCGGCGGAAAGTGACTGCATCAGCGTGACGAACCGCTTGTCTTCGGCGTCGCGGGCTTGTCGCAACTCGCTCAGGTCCTCGAAAAGCACGGTATCGAGTTGCCCCGGCGCGGTGCCGCTGCCGGTGATGCGCCTCAGCCAGATGCGGTCGGCCGCGAGAAGGTGATTGAGCGTCCGGTGCGCCGAGCCGAAAAACGCGCCGCAATCCGCTCTGTAGGCCTCGTCGGAGAGCCCGGCGCAGGCATCGTAGACGCGGGTATTGGCCCAGCGATTGTAGTCGGCAAGCATCTGGAAGTGGCGTTGCATCTGTCTGTCCTCATCCTTTGCAGGCCAGCCTAGCGCAAACCGCAGCACGATGCTCTTATGCGATGCATGAAAACTTCTGATTGGATCGCGGGATCGTTCGCCGCCATCATTCCTGGCCGATCGGACGACTTTGGAGCCTGCTTATGACCACCCGCATCCTCTACTCCCTTTGTGGTGCCGACGAGAGCCGCCCCTTTTCTCCCCATTGCTGGAAGGTGCTGCTCGCCCTCAAGCACAAACAGCTGGACTTCATCGAGAAGCCGACGCCGTTCACGCAAATTCCGGATCTGGAGAACGGATTTTCCAGAACCGTGCCGATCCTTCGGGACGGCAACGAACTGATCCGCGACAGTTTCGACATCGCCCTCTACCTGGACGAACGGTATCCCGACCGGCCGACGCTGTTCGGCGGCGAGGGTGGCAAGGCACTATCCCGTTTCGTCGAACGTTTCTCGCAGACCATCGTCCATCCGGCGATCGTCGGGATCGCGGTGGCCGACATCCACGACATGCTGGGTGAGCCGGATCAGGCCTATTTCCGGGCATCCCGCGAAAAGATGCTGGGCAAGTCGCTCGAGGATCTGCGTGCCGGGCGGCAGGCTGCGATAACCGGCTTCGCCGCAAGGCTGGAACCGGTCCGCCAGACGCTCGCCTATCAGGATTTCCTGGGCGGCGATGGGCCGTTGTTTGCTGACTATATCCTTTTCGGTGCGCTGCAGTGGATGAGGGTCACGAGTGCGGCCCGGGTGTTTGCCGAGGACGATCCCGTCGGACGGTGGTTCGAGCGCTGCCTCGACCTGCATGACGGCGTGGGCCGCAGTGTGACGGCTGCGTGAAATTCCGATCCTTGATGGGACATTGGACAGAACCCTCTTGTTTCCGGCGAAAGGGGCGGGTAAACACCGCGCACTTTCCACGGGAATTAGAGGATTAGACACATGGCGATTGAACGCACGTTCTCGATGATCAAGCCGGATGCCACCAAGCGCAACCTTACCGGTGCGATCACCAAGGTATTCGAAGATAACGGCCTGCGGATCATCGCGTCCAAGCGCGTATGGATGAGCAAGCGCGAAGCCGAAGGCTTCTACGCCGTTCACAAGGAACGTCCGTTCTTCGGCGAACTGGTTGAAGGCATGACCTCCGGCCCGACCATCGTTCAGGTTCTGGAAGGCGAGAACGCCATCCTGAAGAACCGCGAGATCATGGGCGCCACCAACCCGGCAAACGCCGACGAAGGCACGATCCGCAAGCAGTTCGCCCTGTCGATCGGCGAGAACTCGGTTCACGGCTCGGACGCTCCGGAAACCGCCGTCCAGGAAATCGCCTACTGGTTCGCCGAGACCGAAATCGTCGGCTGATCGCCGAAGCTTTCGAAAACTGACCAAAGCCGGGGCTCGCCCCGGCTTTTTTTGTTGCGGCCGGTCGTTGTCCGCTCGCGACGGCCTCATCCATCCGGAGGATATATTTTCACCGGCCTCTTGATGGAATCGATCATGGGCGCAATCATTATCCAATCTGCTAATTCACTGGAGAAATGAATATGTTGACCGGCATGACCGATCTGGAGCGCAATGCTTTTCTCGAAAGGATCAGCGCCACGGTCATCGCCAATCAGGCCTTTCTGAAATGCTCCATCAGTGGCAACCCGATCACGGCCGACAACGTCGTTGCCTATGTCGGAGATTTCCTCGATCCGACGAACCCGGCGCTGCAAGGGCTGGTCGAGCGTATCAGCTATGCCATCGACGAGGTTTTCGCGGCCGCGCCGGAGCAACCGTGACCGGCGCGATCGAAAGCGGTCGGGATTACGGCGGGCATTCTGCGCCGCGTCCGTAGTCCGTACTTCCGTCGGGCCGGAAGATCTCCGGATTGGGAGCGTAGCCTGGGCCGATCACCAGCGGTTTGTCCGGCAGGACCGACTGGTCGAGATCCGAGGTGATGCTGGTCTTGATTTCCTGCAGCAGATCGCCCGAGGCGTCGAGAATGCGGATCGTCACGGCATAGGGGCGGTCCTTGCGAACGCAACGCAGATGCGGACTTTCGAGGACGATCTTGCGATCGAAGGTGAAAATTTTCTCACGCGTGACAAGGGCTGGACCGCCCTCAGGGTTTTCGAATTCGGCGGTAGCGATGCTGTCGGCCGGCAGTGGACCGATCTTCTGCAGGGTCACGAGATAGGTCGCCGTCGCGACCCGGTAGTTGAAGACGAAGATCCGGCCGGAAAGCTCGACCGGGTCGCTTTCCACTTCCCGCTGGCAGGCCGCCAACAGAAGCATGCCGAGGATCACCGCCGCTGTCCTGCCGATCATTGTCGTCGCTCTTTTTTCTGGCTGTAGTGACGCGCCGCCTTCGTCC
This sequence comes from Neorhizobium sp., assembly GCA_052038935.1. GTDB lineage: Bacteria > Pseudomonadota > Alphaproteobacteria > Rhizobiales > Rhizobiaceae > Neorhizobium. The sequence goes on from JBQGDG010000200.1 coordinate 5,641, forward strand.
GGTTGCCGCAGACCGCCATGTCGCACCAGATGCGGCTGCGGTTCTTGCTGCGGTCGAGGAACAGCCAGCCGCAATGGCCGCAGATCTTCAGCCTTTCTGTCGTGCCGCTGTCCAGCAGTCGCAACGCGGAGCGGGCTGTTTCGGCTTCGAGCGAAGCTTCTTTGCCAAGCCGCAGCATGGCGGCGATCCCTTCCAGCAGATCGGCGAGAAGTGCCTGCCGATCCTCTCCATGGATCCGGCCGCGAAAATAGCGGTCGATCGTCTCGCGGAAGGCGAGGAACCGGTCGCGGTTGCCGGGAGCGATCGGCGCAAGCGGGCCGAAGAGCGCGCGGTCGGCCGAAAACAACGCCGCCGCCTCGGGAAAGGTACTCATCTGTTCCGGGTGGGCGAAGCGATCGATGCTTCTGGCGGGGTCGAAGCGCAGGATGACGCTGTTGGCGACGTCGAGCGCCAATGCACCTCCGGCAAACCGATGCTGGGTCCAGGTAAAGCTCATCCGCCCAATATAACTGGCAAAGCGTATTTTACCAGTTATATTGATGGCGATCGGAGGGCGCATGGCCTATCTGCTGCAGCAACTCGCCAATGCCCTGCCGCTGGCCGCGCTTTATGCCGCGCTCGCCTTCGGTTATGCGATCGCCTTTGCCGTCACCAGCCGCGCCGACATTACCTATGGCGCGCTTTTCGCCTTTTCCGGGCATCTCTATCTCCTCGGAGTGTCGGCCGGCTGGAACAGCCTCTGGCTGACGCTTCCCGCAGCGTTGTCGTTTGGTGCCGTGCTGGCTCTGATCGGCGGCCTGACAACCGGTGTCGTGGTGTCGCGCCATGTGCTGCAACCGCTCCGGTCAGTCTCTCCCAACGGGCAGATCGTCGCTTCGCTCGGCGTGGTCCTGGTACTGTCGGAAGGCGCCCGCCTCGCGTCCGGCAGTCGTGAACTCTGGCTGCCGCCTTTCCTGAACAGGCCGCTCTCTCTCGCCGTGGGGCAGGCCACCGTCACCCTACCGGTGATCCAGATCGCAAACGCGGTCGTCATGCTGATGCTCGTGGCGCTCGGTCATCTCGTGCTTACGCGGCATCGATGGGGCCGGATATGGAAGGCGGTGGCCGAGGATGCCTTCGCGGCACGATTGCTCGGCATCGACGCGCGGCGCGTTTTCGTGAGTGCCTACATGGCGGCGACATTCTACGCCGCCGTCTGCGGCATCCTCGCCACGTCCTACTACGGAACGATGGATTTCGGAGCCGGCCTGCTTTTCGGTCTCAAGGTCGTACTGATCGCTGCGGCAGGCGGCCACGCCAGGCCTCTGCGGGCGGCGATCGGTGCGGCTCTCGTAGGGCTCGCCGAGACGCTGTGGAGTGGTTTCGGTCCGATCCTCTGGCGCGATCTGGTCATCGTGTCGGGCCTGGTTGTGGTTCTGGTGATCAGCCGGCAGGAGCGGCTTGCGCCGTGATCAGTCCCATTTGTCGCGCGCCCGGTCATCGGTTCCCTTGGCGGCGATCCAGCTTCCTTCGCGGCCGTCGGCCGCATGTTCCTTTTTCCAGAACGGCGCCGATGTCTTGAGGAAATCCATGATGAAACTGGCGCCGTCGAAAGCAGCCTGGCGGTGAGGGGCGGCGGCAATGACGAGAACGATGTTCTGGCCCGGCTCGATCCTGCCGTGGCGATGGATGGCGGTGGCGCCCATCAGGGAAAACCGCCCGATCGCCAGTTCGGCGATACGCCGCATCTCCGCTTCCGCCATGCCGGGATAATGTTCGAGTTCGAGCGCGGAGAGCTTCCCCTGTTCGCCACGGCATAGGCCGACAAAGGAGACGACCGCGCCGATATCGACGCGACCGGCGGTCAATGCGTCGACCTCGGCCTGCAGGTCGAAGTCATGCGCCTGGACACGGATCGTGGGAGTGGTCATCATCGTCTCCGGGGCCGGATATGGAACGTGTTTCGATCTGTCTCCCGGCGCACTTTCGGCCCGGGACATCGGTCGTCGAAATCGAGCTGCCGGGTCGTGTCCTAACCGCCCGTCATCGGCGGGAATATGCCGATCTCTCGTGCTCCGGCGATCGTTTCGGAATGCTCGACATGTTCCTGGTTGATCGCCACCCGGATCACGTCGGGATACTGGAGCGCGTTCCCGTATTCCTCGCCCAGCGTCTTAAGATGCGCCAGCAAATCCCGCACCGTCACGACGGTGTCGGGAAGGTCCAGATCTTCCTCCGGCTTGCCGATACGCTCGCGTACCCAGGCGAAATAGACGAGATGGGCTCTCATTCTTCGTCCACCAGATGCTTCAGGCCGGCGCGGAAATAGTCGTAGCCGGTGTAGAAGGTCAGGATCGCCGCGATCCACAGCAGCGCGATACCGAGTTCCGTGACATAGGGCATGACCTTGTCGCCGGCGGGACCGGCGAGAAGGAAGGCGATCGCCACCATCTGGATCGTGGTTTTCCACTTGGCGATGCGCGTCACCGGTACGGAGACCTTCAGCGCCGCGAGATATTCGCGCAGACCCGAGACGAGTATCTCGCGGCAGAGGATGGTGATCGCTGCCCAGAGCGACCATCCGGCAATCGTGCCATCGGCCGCCAATAGGAGCAGCACCGAGGCGACGAGAAGCTTGTCTGCGATCGGATCGAGCATTCGCCCGATATTGGACGTCTGGTTCCAGATCCGCGCGAGATAACCGTCGAGATAGTCCGTGATCGAGGCGACGGCGAACAGCGTCAGGGCGGTCCAGCGTGCGGTGTCCGAGCTCTCGAGCTTTCCTTCGACATAAAAGCAGAGCACGATGACCGGCACTGCCAGTATGCGCGCATAGGTCAGGAGATTCGGAATGTTGTATGCGCGGGAAGCCATGGCGAACCTGTAACTGCGTTTGCCCCTAGTTGAGACTTTGAAGGCCGAGCGTCAACAGGCTTCGCTGCTTTTTTACATAGGATTGACCCCGTCTGCCTGCTGACGTGGGAAGGCGGCCGGTCGGGCCCGGTTGCGGAGCCTCGGACCTGGTTTCAGTCTCCGTGGGGCAGGGCGGATCTTCTCAAGCCGGCCTTGTCTCATGGAAATGGTTGTAGACGAGCTTGGCAACGGCTTCCGAAATGCCGTCCACCGCCATCAGGTCGTTGAGGCCGGCACGCGAGACCGCCTTGGCCGTACCGAAATGCTGCAGCAGCTTGCGCTTGCGGCCCGGACCGATGCCGGCGATCTCGTCGAGCGGGTTCTTCACCATCTCCTTCTTGCGCCGGGCCCGGTGCGAACCGATGGCGAAGCGGTGCGCTTCGTCGCGCATGCGCTGGATGAAGTAGAGAACCGGATCGCGCGGCGGCAGCGAGAAATCCTGCCTGCCATCGGCAAAGAAACGTTCGCGGCCGGCATCCCGGTCGACGCCCTTGGCGACGCCGATCGCGGTGACCACGTCGCGGATGCCGAGTTCGTCGAGGATTGCGCGAACCGCCGTCATCTGGCCTTGTCCGCCATCGATCAGGATGACATCGGGCCATGCGGGAAATGCCGCATCGTTGATGTCGTCGCCGGCGCTGTCGGTATCGCCTCCCGCCGTCGCTTGCACCGAAACGCTTCGGTCGGGGATGCCTTCCTCCTTGATCAGCCGCGTGAAACGCCGCGTCATCACCTCGCGCATCATGCCGAAATCGTCGCCGGGCGTAATGTCCGTCGATTTGATGTTGAACTTGCGATACTGGCTCTTCACGAACCCTTCCGGTCCGGCGACGACCATCCCGCCTACCGCATTGGTGCCCATGATGTGCGAGTTGTCGTAGATTTCGATGCGCCGCGGCGCATGGGGCATGGCGAATGTTTCGGCAAAGCCCTTCAGGAGGCGCGCCTGCGATGAGGTTTCTGCCAGCTTGCGGCCATGCGCCTCGCGGGCGTTGGCGAGAACGTGGCCGACGAGATCCCGCTTCTCCCCCCGTTGCGGCACCGAGATCGAGATCTTGTGGGCTGCCTTTTCCGAGAAGGCCAGCGCCAGAAGCTCCTGTTCCTCGACGGTCTCCGACAGCAGGATCTGTTTCGGAACCGGCTTGTCGTCATAGAATTGCGCCAGGAAGGCGTTGAGGATTTCCGCACCCGACATCTGCGGGTCGGCTTTCGGGAAATAGGCCCGGTTGCCCCAGTTCTGGCCGGTACGGAAGAAGAAGACCTGTATGCAGGAGAGCCCGCCCTCGTGATGGATGGCGAACACGTCTGCTTCCTCGACGCCCGCCGGATTGATGCCTTGATGGCTCTGGACGTGGGAAAGGGCTGCAAGCCGGTCGCGATAAATTGCGGCGCGCTCGAAATCGAGATCCTCCGACGCCTCCGCCATCTGCTGCGCGATGGCCGATTTGACTTTCTGGCTCTTGCCGGACAGGAAATCCTTGGCTTCCTGAACGAGCACCGCATATCCCTCGTCGCTGATCTCGTGGGTGCAGGGCCCCGAACAGCGTTTGATCTGATAGAGAAGACAGGGTCGGGTACGGGTCTCGAAAACGCTGTCGGTGCAGGTGCGCAGAAGGAAGGCGCGTTGCAGGGAATTGATGGTGCGGCCGACAGCGGCGGCCGACGCGAACGGGCCGAAATAGTCGCCCTTGCGGGCACGGGCGCCGCGATGCTTGAAAATGGCCGGTGCCCGGTGATCACCGGTGATCATGATATAGGGAAACGACTTGTCGTCGCGCAGGAGCACGTTGAAGCGCGGCCGCAGGCGCTTGATGAGATTTGCCTCGAGAAGCAGCGCTTCGGTTTCCGTCCGCGTCGTGACGAATTCCATGTGCGTCGTTTCGCGAACCATGCGGGTGAGGCGGTTCGAGTGCAGGCGGCCCTGTGCGTAATTGCCGACACGCTTCTTCAGGCTGCGTGCCTTGCCGACATACATGACGTCGCCGGCCTCGTTGAACATGCGGTAGACACCCGGCGCATTCGGCAGATGCTTGACGAATTCGGCGATCAGGTCCGCGCCGCGAAGACCGCTGTCGTTGTTGACCGCCTCGTTCCAGTCGATCGCGGCGGTGATGACGTCGGCTGCCGTTTCCGGCGCCAGCGCGTCCTCGTCGTCCTCATCGGTCTCGTCGTAAAGAACGCCGCCCTCGGGCAGCTTTCTGTCGTTCATGTCATGCCTCCGCCGCGGCATGCGCGATGCCGGGCTCGTATTGTCGATTCGGGCGAGGTCCCGACAACGCCGCCGGTTTCGAATCGGCGCGGACCGCCTGCCGCCACAGATAGTGTTCTCCATGCCGGTTTGAAAGCTGCGGGATCTTCCGATCGCCTGCGATGGGGCCGGATAAAATGAGGCGGGATTCGGACGCCCGCGAGTTTTCATGGGTTTCCGGCGACCCGAACATGCTGGACGTTGCTGCTGTAAAGCTGTGTGCTCGTGTGGCTATGTTTGCTCTAAACTTGGACAACAAGTAGAATCAGCGATTGGGATTGGGCTGTCTCCGATGTCTATCTGCGGGTTGACTTTGTTTTTCTGCGTTGGTAAGAAATAAGAAAGAAATGTAAATGCGTTTATGATCGAATTAGTGACTTGTTAGGGTTAAAGAAATACATGTGGCGATCAAGCAACATCGAATTTTAGCCGTTGATCCGCCACAAACAATTCACAATTCGGCTCTTTCAATTCCTCAATTGGATTCCAAATTTCTCCTCAGCGAGCAGGGAACAAAGCCGTCGCCAACTAAGTTGATGTGACGCCTTCCCGGCAGCAGTAAAAGGAGAAAAATGTATGCGTATTCTCGTCGCAACTCTGATGGCCTCGGCTGCCAGCCTCATCGCGTTCTCTGCGGCGAATGCCGCTGATGCCGTAGAACAGATTCCCCAGGCTCCGGTTGCAATCGAAGAGCCGGCTCCGGCTGTTGGTAACTGGCAGGGCTACTACCTCGGTGCCTACGGCGCCTATGACTGGGGTCGTTTCGGCGGTGGTGACCGTGGCGGCGACCGGGCAGGCGGCGGTGCCTATACGGGTTACAACTGGCAGAGCGGCCAGATCGTCTACGGTATCGAAGCCGATGTCGGCTACAATGGCGAAAAGGACAATACGACGCCTGGTCTTCAGGGCAAGGCCGGCTGGAACGGCTCCGTTCGCGGCCGCGTCGGTTACGATCTGAACCCGTTCATGATCTATGGTACGGCCGGTGTCGCCCTGCAGGACAACGAGCTGAAGGACGCCACGTCTTCCGACAGCAACACCGCCGTCGGTTACACGGTTGGTGCCGGTGCGGAAGCTTTCGTCACCGACAACATCACCGCACGCGTCGAATATCGTTACACCGACTTCGGCGCCGACGACTACAATCTCGACTCCGGCTCCTTCTCGAAGGGCTACGACGACCACAGCGTCAAGGTCGGTATCGGCGTCAAGTTCTGATTATAGCCTTGCAAGGCTGGGGGAGCCCGCGGCGTTCGCGTCGCGGGCTCTTTTGCGTTTCGGACGCTAGTCCATCTGGATGTTGGCGTTCTTGACCACGGGAGCCCATTTCGCCAGTTCGGCGGTCACGTGTTTGCCGAGATCCTCGGGCGTGGAGCCCACGATCGTCGCGCTGAACTCCTTCATGCGCGCCATCACGGCGGGATCCTTCAACGCAGCGTTTGCCGCTTCGTTGAGCTTAGCCACGACCTCCGGCGGAGTACCTGCCGGCGCAAAAAGGGCGTTCCACGTATAGGTTTCGTAGCCCGGCACGGTCTCCGCCACCGTCGGCACGTCCGGGAAGGACGGCGCCCTTTCCTTCGTCGTGACGCCGAGCGCCCGAAGCGTACCGCTCTTGATGTGGCCGGAAGAGGAGGGCAGGTTGTCGAACATGATCGAGATCTGGTTGCCCAGAAGGTCGTTCAGTGCCGGACCGGCTCCCTTGTAGGGAACGTGCTGCATCTTGACGCCGGCCATGCTGTTGAACAGCTCGCCGGAAAGATGCAGCGGCGTGCCGTTACCGGAGGACGCATAGGAATATTTGTCCGGCTCCTTCTTCAGCAGCTCGATCAGTTCCGCCACGGTGTTGACCGGCAGTTTCGGATTTACGACGAGTACGTTCGGCACGACGACGAGAAGCGAAACCGGCGAAAAGTCCTTTTCAGGATCATAAGGTTTCTGCTTCAGGATCAAGGGATTGAGAGCATGTGTTGCTACCGTTCCCATCAGGATCGTGTAACCGTCCGGTTCTGCCCGAGCCACCCGGTCGGCCCCGAGATTGCCGCCGGCACCGGCGACGTTTTCGACAACGACCTGCTGGCCGAGGATATCCCCCATCTTCTGCGCCACGACGCGGCCGACGACGTCGGTCGAGCCGCCTGCGGCGAAGGGCACGACGAGCGTGATCGTCTGCTCGGGGAAGGATTGGGCAGCCGCCCCGGAAGCGGAAAGCCCGAGCGTGGCAAACGATAGTGCCGAACCGGCGAGAGCAAGCGCGGCACGCCGCGTCAACGCATTGAGTTTCATGACAGGTCTCCTCCTCACGGCGTCTGCCGCCGCTCCACTGATAGTAGCGGAGGTCTGGTGCGGGGCAAGCTATTCGGCCTGTTCGCCGGATTGGAGGAAAGTCTAAGTATATCGCAGGTTGCGCGATCGGGCGGAAGCCGCGCGACCTGCTTTTCGCGCCGATCCTCGCCTGCGGACAGGGCGAGGGGACGTGTCCGCCAGCCATAAAAGCGCGAGGGCGGGACGCGTCCGAGCGGTTTTCTCCCCGTGGAGACGGGGAGAGGAGCGGCGTCCGGAGGAGGGCAGTCGCTCCCCTGGCGTGTCAGGCGGACGCCTTCATCTCGGCATAGTGATAGAAGCGCTTGGCGAACGTGTCCGGCCACGAAGCCAGTTCAGGCCGGCCCTCCGCCCATTGACCGTTGAAGCGCAGGTCGAGATAGCTGATCATCGCGGCAAGCGCGAAATGGCCGCCATGCAGCTTCTTGCCGGTCTTCGGCAGGTTCTTTTCAAGATGGTCGAGGGCTTTGATCACCTTTGCCCACTGCCTGTCGATCCATGGCTGGTGAATCTTGGCTTCTTCGCGCAAACGGCGCTCGTAGACGATCGCCAGGAGGCAATCCATCACGCCGTCGCAGAGCGCCTCCAGCACTTCCGCCTCGGTGCGCTTCTCGTCCTTTTTCGGATAGAGCTTGCCTCCCGACTTGCGGTCGAGGAAATGCATGATCGCGACGCTGTCATAGATGGGCGTTTCCCCCTCGCGGATCAGGACGGGAATCTTGCCGAGCGGGTTGTTGTCGACGAGCTCGGCCGGCTCGGCATTCGTGTCCGTGCGGACTTCGGTGACCTCGATGCCGAGATGGCGCGCCGCCATGCGGACTTTTGCCGAGTAGGGCGAGGCGGGGGAATAGAGAATTCTCATGTCATGTCCTTCCTGGGTGATCAGCGTGCGGGAGGCAGCGTGACGCTTCTGGCCTTGCAGCTGTCGCGATCGACCTCGTCGCAATCGCGGAACTTGAGATCCTTGGTGAGGCAGATGCGGACCTCCTGAAACTGCCTTCCACGGCAGCTCGTCGAAATCCCCTGGCGGCTCATGCCGGGATTGGCGGCAAGAAACTTCTCCTCCACCTCGTCGGGAGAAAGCGAAAGCTCCCGCTTGCCTTCGGAAAGCTCGGGCGGAATGCGCACGCTGTCATAGGCCTGGCGCGTCTTCGAGAAATAGTCGCGCTGTCCGAGGCCGCTGCAACTGCCGTGCTTTTTCCACTGGTGCCCGATAAGACCCATCGACGGCATGATGTCGAACATCGGTTCGCCGAGCGAACGCGGAACCCGGTCCGGTTCGGAAACCTCGCAGAAATCAGGATAACCCCTCTCATATTGCGGCCACAGGCCATGCACGATGAAACGGAAACTCTTGTCCAGGCCGCATTGCTGTTCGTTGCGGCCGCCTTTCTGGCCGGCGCAGAAGCTCGGCGACCAGGAGAGCGAGAGAACGTAGAAGTCGAACTGGCCGGCATGATCCTGCCGGCGCTCTTGTGCTTCGGCCGGCAGCGCCAGCGACATGAATGCGGCAGCGGCGAACGCGATCGAAGAAAAGGAGGAAATTTTGGGCAGGGTTGTCCCTGTCATGGTCACAAATCCCGGTCGGTGGAACACGAAAGCGTGGCAAATGTTGAGTGATCAGTAACCTGGAGCATAGACTGTAGGTTCGCCGGCAGCCGCTTGCGGCAGCCATGGTGAGGAGCAAAGAGCGAAACGACTGGATGACATTGAAGAAATACCTGTGGCCGGTGGTTGGCGGCCTGACGATAGCGCTTTCGGCATGGCTTCTCTACAAGGAACTGCGTGGCCTGTCTCTCGATGATCTGTGGGCGAGCCTGGAGGCGATTCCGACCGGCCATTGGATACTCGCGGCGGCGTCGAGCCTGGTGGCCTATGCCGCCCTGGCCGGCTACGACCGGATTGCGCTCATGCATCTCGGGCGCAAGGTGGACTGGCTTTTCATCACGATCTGCTCCTTCACGACCTACGCCCTGTCCCACAATGTCGGGGCCTCCGTCGTGTCGGGCGCCGTCGTACGCTACCGCGCCTATTCGACCAAGGGCCTGACGCCTGCTGAAATCGGCGTTCTGATCGCGGTCTGCTCGTTCACCTTCATCCTCGGCACGCTGCTTCTCATCGGGCTGATCCTGGTGATCGAACCGGAGCTTCTGGAACGTTTCGGGGATCTTATTCCCGTCGAGGCGGGGGCGGCGACCGGTTTTGTCATTCTCGCGCTCATCGTGCTCTACGTGATCGCCAGTTTCCTCAAGCTGAGGCCGCTCAAGCTCGGTTCGATCAACATCGTCTACCCGGCACCGCGCGTCGTGCTGCCACAACTCGTCGTCGCGCCGATCGAGCTGATCGGTGCGGCCGGCATCATCTATTTCGCGCTGCCAGAGGTCGGCAATCCCGGTTTCATGATCGTCCTCGGGATCTTTCTCGTATCGTTCTCGGCCGCACTTCTTTCCCATGCGCCGGGAGGGCTCGGGGTGCTCGAACTCGTGTTCGTCATGGGGCTGCCGGACATGAATCCTGCCGATGTGATCGCAGCGCTTCTCGTCTTCCGGCTCTTCTACCTGATCATCCCCTTCGTCATGGCGCTGGTGGTGATCTTCGTGTTCGAGCGTTCGCAGTTCAGGCGGCAGAAGCCGCTCGACCTGCAGAGAGGCGAGCAGCAGGAAAACGCCTGACGTTGACTATTCGCCACGCAGCCAGAAGGCGCGTTGCGAGGCGAAGCGATCCTGAGCGAGTACGGTTTTCAGAAACGGCAAGAGCACATGCAGCTCGTCCTTCAGCGTGAAGGGCGGGTTGACGACGACGAGGCCTGATCCGGTAAGCCCGGTCGTATTGCGATCGCTCTTCACCAGAAGCTCGGCGCAAAGCATTTTCGGGATTTCCAGCGCCTGCAGCTCCTCGTGGAATGTCTTGATCGGCGCGCCCTTCTTGATCGGATACCAGAGGCAATAGGTGCCGCCGGCAAAACGCCGATAGGCGCCGGCCAGCCCCTTGACCAGGCGATCGTACTCGCCGTCCTCCTCGAAAGGCGGATCGACCAGAACGATGCCCCGTTTTTCCTTTGGCGGCAGATGCGCGCCGAGCGCCAGCCAGCCGTCGAGTTCGGTGACGCGAACCTGGAAATCGCCTTCGAAGAGATTGTGCAGGCGATTGAAGTCCTCAGGATGAAGCTCCATCGCCGACAGCCGGTCCTGGGACCTGAAGAGCATGCGGGCGAGTTTCGGCGAGCCGGGATAGCGAGTGACCCCGCCGGCCGGGTTCAGCTCCTTCACCGCGCCAAGATAGGGTTCGAGGATGCCGGCGACGGTATCCGGAAGCTCCGCTTCCATCAGCCTGCCGATTCCGTCGACCCATTCCCCCGTCTTCTGAGCCTCCTCGGACGAAAGATCGTAGAGCCCGATCCCCGCGTGGGTGTCGAGAATGCGAAAGGCCTTGTCCTTGTTCTGTGCATAGCGGATCAGCCGCGCCAGCACGGCGTGCTTGAGGACATCGGCGAAATTGCCCGCGTGATAGATATGCCGGTAGTTCATCGTCGCTCAGGTCCTGCGGGAATGCGATTGTTCGCGTGAATAAAATTGATGCGCCGCAAAACGCGCTTTTGGCGGCCTCTCGCTTGCAATATAGAAAAGCCATGAACGTTGCGACCCCGATCTCCGCAGAAATCCCGACCGGCAAGACCCGGTCCGGCCACAATTCCATCGGCCATACCGTCTGTCCGCATGACTGTCCGAGCGCCTGCGCGCTGGATGTCGATCTGACGGAGGACGGCCGCATCGGCCGCGTCCGTGGTTCCGCCGACAATACGTACACCGCCGGAGTCATCTGCGCCAAGGTCGCCCGTTACTCCGAGCGCATCTATCATCCCGGCAGGCTGATGGTGCCTCAGCGCCGCAAGGGCGCCAAGGGTGAGGGGAATTGGCAGGAGCTGGGCTGGGAGGCGGCTCTCGACGAGATCGCCGACGCTTTCGTCAAGGCGGAGGCCAGACATGGTTCGGAAGCCGTCTGGCCCTATTTCTACGCCGGCACCATGGGGCAGGTGCAGCGCGACTCGATCGAGCGGCTGCGCCACGCGAAGAAATATTCCGGCTTTTTCGGCACGATCTGCACCAACATGGCATGGACCGGCTATGTGATGGGCACCGGTGCCCTGCGCGGCCCCGATCCCCGCGAGATGGCCAAGTCCGATTGCGTCGTGATCTGGGGCACCAATGCGGTCGCCACCCAGGTCAACGTCATGACCCATGCGGTAAAGGCCCGCAAGGAACGAGGCGCAAGAATCGTCGTCATCGACATCTACGACAATCCGACGATGAAGCAGGCGGACGTCAAGCTCGTCCTGCGACCGGGCACGGATGCGGCGCTCGCCTGCGCCGTCATGCACATCGCCTTCCGCGACGGTCATGCCGACCGCGCCTACATGGCGAAATATGCCGACGATCCGGTTGGTCTCGAGGCGCATCTCGAGACCCGAACGCCGGAATGGGCCTCGGCCATTACCGGGCTTTCCGTCGAGGAGATCGAGGATTTCGCCAGGCTTGTCGGCACGACGAAAAAGACCTTCTTCCGCCTCGGTTACGGCTTTTCGCGCCAGCGCAACGGCACGGCGGCGATGCATGCGGCGCTGTCGGTCGCGACCGTGCTCGGCTCGTGGCAATACGAGGGCGGTGGCGCCTTCCATAACAACGGCGAGATCTTCCGGCTAAACAAGGCCGAGCTGATGGGCACCGCCTATATGGATCCGGATATCCGCCAGCTCGACCAGTCGCAGATCGGCCGCGTACTGACCGGCGATGCCGAGGCTCTGCGCCGTCGAGGGCCGGTGACGGCATTGCTGATCCAGAACACAAACCCGATGAACATCGCGCCGGAACAGCGCCTCGTGCGACGGGGCTTCATGCGCGACGATCTGTTCGTCGCCGTGCACGAACAGTTCATGACCGATACCGCCAAGGTGGCCGACATCGTCCTGCCGGCGACGATGTTCCTCGAGCATGACGACCTCTACCGCGCCGGCGGCCAGCAGCATATTCTCCTCGGCCCGAAACTCGTCGACCCGCCATCGACCGTGCGCACCAATCTCTTCGTCATCGAGGAACTGGCAAAACGCCTCGGCGTCGATCACTTCGCCGGCTTCGGCATGGACGAGCGCCAGCATATCGATCGCATACTCAACGACAGCGGCTGGGGCGGCTACGAGGATCTCAAGGCCAATCGCTGGATCGACGCCCAGCCGGATTTCGATACTGCCCACTACATCGATGGTTTCGGTTATCCCGACGGCAGGTTCCGCTTCAGCCCGGATTGGGTGAACGGCCCGTCGCCCGATCGCTCGCCCGACAATGTCGGCCCGCTCGGCCTCTATGCAGCGCTGCCGCGTTTTCCCGACCATGTCGACGTGATCGAGACCGCCGATGCCGATCATCCGTTCCGACTAGCGACCTCGCCTTCGCGCAGCTTTCTGAATTCGAGCTTCGCCGAAACGAAGGGATCGATCCAGAAGGAAGGCCGGCCGGAGGTGATGATAGAGCCGGCCGATGCCGGACGTCTCGGTATCGTCGACGGCGATATCGTCAGGCTCGGCAACAGCCGCGGCGAAATCCGCCTGCATGCCAAACTGGTGCCGGGTGCAAGGCCGGGCGTATTGATCGCCGAGGGCCTTTGGCCGAATTCCGCCCATCTCGACGGCGAGGGGATCAACGTCCTGACCGGGGCCGACCCGGTGGCACCTTTCGGCGGCGCAGCCGTCCACGACAACAAGGTCTGGCTTCGCAGAGAGACCGCAGCAGAGGATGCCGCATGACCGACAGCAGTGATCGGGTACGGGTCGTCGGCGAGACGACGCTGTCGGATGGCTGGACGCGCCTGTCGAGCTATGAGCTCGACTATACCGATCGCGAGGGGGAGGTTCATCGCGTCAAGCGCGAGATCTTCCACCGCACGCCGGCTGCCTGCATCCTTCTCCATGATCGGAAGCGCGATGTCGTCGTGCTGGTCAAACAGTTCCGCCTGCCTGCCTATCTGACCGATGAGCCGGCATGGATGCTCGAGGTGCCGGCCGGGCTGCTCGACGGCGATCACCCGGAGGATGCGATCCGTCGGGAAGCGATGGAAGAAACCGGTTATCAGGTGCGTGAGGCACGTTACCTGTTCAAGGCACTGATGTCTCCGGGATCGGTGACCGAAATCGTTCATTTCTTCCACGCGTCGATCGATCTTTCCGATCGGATCGGAGACGGCGGCGGCGTTGCCGAGGAGCACGAGGATATCGTCATCCAGGAATTGCCGCTCGACGACGCCGTGGCGATGATCGAAAGCGGCGAGATCATCGACGCCAAGACGATCATGCTGCTGCAATGGGCGATGCTCAATCGCGATAGCCTATCGGGTTGTAAATAAATACCGATTGCGGCGGCGGGGAACTTTCGAGGCGGGGTCAGGTTAACCAAGTCCCACCAACGAGGACTTCCCGATGACCAAGATCAAGACCCGCGACGGTACCGAACTCTATGTCAAGGACTGGGGTCCGAAGAGCGGCAAGCCGGTTGTCATGATGCATGGATGGCCACTGACATCCGACACCTGGGACGATTTTGCCGTCGTGGCGGCGGAGGCCGGCTTTCGGGCGATCTCCTACGATCGGCGCGGGTTCGGACGCTCGGACCAGCCCTGGGACGGTTACGATTACGACACGCTGGCCGACGATCTTGCGGATGTGATTGCCGCAACCGGCGCGACGGATGCGGCCCTGTTCGGCTTTTCCATGGGCGGCGGCGAGGTGGCTCGCTACATGTCGCGCCACGGCGGCAAGGGTGTGTCCAAAGCGGCGCTCATCGCCTCGGTCGTGCCCTACATGCCCGAAACCTCCGACAATCCGGAAGGTGTGCCGCAATCCGTCTTCGACGAGATGACGGCCGGCATGAAGGAGGACCGGGCTCATTTCTTCCATGGCTTCTTCAAGAGCTTTTACGGTGTCGGCGTCTTTACCGGCTCGGTGAGCGACCAGGTTCTCGACTGGTCTTTCCAGCAGACGATGATGGCCGGGTTGCGCCCGACCCTTGCTTGCGCCAAGGCCTTTTCGTCGACCGATTTCCGGCCCGATCTTCCGAGCTTCCGCGTGCCGACGCTGATCGTTCACGGGACCGGCGACCAGACGGTGCCGATCGACACTTCCGCACGCGCCGCAGCGGCCGCCATCCCGGATGCGCAGCTGATCGAATACGACGGTGCACCGCACGGCCTGTTCGCATCGAACAAGCAGCAGCTCACCGATGATCTGATGGCGTTCCTGAGACGATGACTGCGAAAGCCGCATGAAGGACAGCAGCGGCACGCCTTATCGTGCCGCTGTGACCGGCCGTCAATCGACCGGAACGAATGCGGGCTGCGGATCAGAACCGGCCGCGCAGGCCGAACTTCACCGATGCGGACTGGAACGAGGCACCTGCGAGACCGCGGGTAAGGCTTGTTTCGCCGGTCTGGGTGTTGCGGCTATGGAGATCGCCTTCTGCGCGGAATATCTGCTCGAACTCGCCGGCGACGTAGAATGATGCGCGCTCTGAGATCCGGTAGTCTGCCCCGATATCGAACATCATCATTGGTGCAGCCTTCATCTCGCCCTTGAAGCGGGTGTCGCGCAGCCAGTGATCATCGATATCGTCTATGCCGAAGGTCAGGCCGCCCTTGACCCCGCCGGAAAGCGTCAGGCGGTCGAACGTCGTCGATCCGTCGAAGCCGACATAGGCGGCCGGGATTTTCTGCCGGTAGCTGATGACCTTGCCGTCCTCGAACTCGCCGTCGGTGTCGCGAAAATCGTCTGTGCTGTAGGTGAATGTGCCGCCGTTGGCGTCCCATTTGACGTCGGTATACTTAAATCCGCCCGACATGCCGAACGTGGCGTTGTCGGTGGCAGCAAGCTCGCGGCCGATCTCCAGCGTACCGGCAAAATAATATTTCAGGTCCGTATCGGGATGGATGGAGCGATGGCTCCAGCCCTGCTTGGAATTGTCTCTGGCGAACTCCGGAAACCAGTCGTAGTCGACCATGTTGCCACCGCCACCCGTTCCGAAATCGAGCTTGGCCTTGACCGTCCAGTCATTCGCCAGATCGGCGCCGATGGTGGCGCTGTAGAGCACGACGTTGCGGCTTTCCCAATCCAGTTGACTGATCTTGTAGTCACCGAAATTGACGTATTCGCGCGCCGTGATGTTCGTCAGTCCGATGCCGCCGGAAATCCAGATGCCGCCATCGGCAGAAGACAGAAAGAAATCATTCGCCCGAGCGGTAGATGTCCCGAGTATAATTGCGGTCAATGCAATCGGAAGTAAAATGGTTCTCATGTGAAGTCAGCGGCCCCTCAGCGCGAATTTGCCGTGTTTTTGACTTATTCGCGAGCGCTGACAAGAAGGTATTCAGGTAAAGGATTTATTCTGCAAGGAAAGTTGCATAAATGCACTGATATA
>JBQGDG010000201.1:0-4028 GCA_052038935.1 Neorhizobium sp.
CAGCTTCTGCTTGGCGCGGAGCTGAACACCGAAGTCGGAGAGCTTGCCCTTGCGGCGCTGGCCGTGCTGGCCCGGGCCGTATTCGCGGCGGTTGACCGGGGACTTCGGACGGCCCCAGATGTTTTCGCCCATACGGCGGTCGATTTTGTACTTGGACGATTCGCGCTTGCTCATCGCATTTCCTTTCAAACGGTTTCACCGGTCTGTTACCAAACCGGATCAAGGAAACACGCCCTCCTCTGAACCCCGATTTAGGAGCTCTGACAGGTCTCTCACGAAAGCGATCGGAGATGACCACGGGACATGTCAACAAAAACACCGGGCGTTCGACCCGGCGTTGGCGCGGTCTTTAGGCATATGTCATGGAATTGTCAACCAGCGTGTTCGACACCGGCCTTGAAAAGACGGGCATCCGTCCCACCTAAGCGGTCGGATCCGGGCCCCTCTGGCGTATTCCGGACACTACGTGATGTCGGATCCACCAAAGCCAACCTCGTCCGGATAAGGTTGACTGATGGATCTCCTTTACATGGATTTTCTCGGCACGCCCACATGGATGTGGGCGATCTTCATTGCACTCGTACTCTCCCTTCTCGCCCTCGATCTCGGTGTTCTCCACAAGGAGAGCAAGGAGATCGGCGTGAAGGAAAGCATGCTGATGTCGGCGTTCTATATCGCCATCGGCATCGCCTTCGGCGGCTGGATCTGGTTCCAGCAGGGCCAGCAGCCGGCGGTCGAATATCTTACCGGCTTCGTCGTCGAAAAAAGCCTCGCGATGGACAATATCTTCATCATCGCGATGATTTTCTCCTATTTCGCCATCCCCCGCCAATATCAGCACCGGGTTCTGCTCTACGGCATTCTCGGCGTGATCGTGCTGCGCGGCATCATGATTGCCGGTGGTGCGATGATCGTGGAGAATTTCGGCTGGGTCCTCTATCTCTTCGCCGCCTTCCTCCTGTTCACCGGGATCAAGATGCTGATCTCGTCCGGACATGACGAAAGCGATGTCGGCAACAATGCAGTGCTGAAATTCCTGCGGCGCCGCCTGCCGGTGACCAAAGGCCTTCGCGAGCAAAAATTCTTCGTCCGCGAAGACGACGGCAAGGGAGGGCTCAAGACCTATGTCACGCCGCTCTTCCTGGCGCTGATCATGGTCGAACTGGCCGATCTCGTCTTCGCGGTCGATTCGATCCCGGCGATCTTCGCCATCACCACGGATCCGTTTCTCGTCTACACGTCGAATATCTTCGCCATTCTCGGCCTGCGCGCCCTATATTTCGCGCTGGCGGCACTGATGCATCGTTTCGCCTATCTAAAATACTCGCTGGCCGCGGTGCTGATCTTCGTCGGCTCGAAGATCTTCGTCGCCGACATGCTGGGGATCGCCAAGATACCGCCGTCCATCTCGCTCGGCGTGACGATCTCGATCCTCGCCGCAGGCATCATCGGATCGCTCTGGGCGACCCGTGACGAGCGGCAGAAGGCATAGGCCATCCACCATCCTGCACAGAAACAAACACACCCCGGCAGCAGCTGCCGGGGTGTGTTTGTTAATCCCTGAAACGCTATTCCGCCGCGATCTTGAGGTCGCCCTCGTCCGGGGCTTCGGCGGCACCGGGCGCAGTCTCCGCCTGCAGATCCGGGAAGGCGACGATGCGCTTGCCGGCGAAATCCGCATGGACGACGATCAGCCCCTGTTCCTCGAAATAACCGAGGAGCCGACGGGCGCGCCGGGCCGAATGAGTGCCATAGGCGCGGGCGATACGCGCATCCGACGGGCACGGCTCTCCACCGAGCGCTGCCTTCGCCATCATCAGGAAAACGCCCTGAAGATCGTCCGAGACGCCGTTGGAAAGCGAGAGCACGGTCGCCCACGCGTCACTTGCCGCCATGGTCGCATCGACACCGGAGCGCGCGATCGCGGTGCGGCGACGGAAATCGCTGAGCGAGATCGGCGGCCCGGCCAGGCGCCGCATGCGGGCGCGGACGAGGAAGTCCTGATAGAGCACGGAATCCGTGCGATAGGCGGATTGCGGATCGTCGAGGATTTCCGAAAGAACCGCCATCAGCCGCTCTTCCCGCTCCTCCTCCGAAAGCTCCGGCACAGCGATACGTGGCTCGGCGGCGGTCGGCTGTACGGCTGCGGGCGTCGATCGCGAGAGTTCCGCCAGAATATCGGTCGTCGGGCGCGGCGCCGGCGCCGGCCGGCGCACGGCGGTGAGCGGCCGGGCGAATTCTTCGGGATCGGGCGTGAAGATCAGATCCTCGACATCCTGAGGCGCATCCGGCAGGGGCATCAGTTTGGGGCTCGACGAACGGGCCGAGGTTTCCACGGTGCCGATGACGATCGGCAGGGGACGCCGCGACAGCGCCGGGCCGAGGGCGACGAAATTTCCGCGCTTCAGGTCGCGGAACATCTCCGCCTGACGGCGGTCCATGCCGAGCAGGTCGGCGGCGCGCGCCATGTCGATATCGAGGAAGGTGCGGCCCATCAGGAAGTTCGAGGCTTCGGCCGCGACGTTCTTGGCGAGCTTCGCCAGACGCTGGGTGGCGATGACGCCGGCGAGCCCGCGCTTGCGACCGCGGCACATGAGATTGGTCATTGCGCCGAGCGACATCTTGCGCGCATCCTCGGAGACGTCGCCGCCGACGGAGGGCGCGAACATCTGGGCCTCGTCGACGACGACGAGGACCGGATACCAGTAGTCACGGTCGGCGTCGAACATGCCGTTGAGAAAAGCGGCGGCAGCACGCATCTGTTCTTCGAGATCGAGGCCTTCCAGCGTCAGGACGCAGGATACCCGGTTCTTGCGGATACGGTTGGCGATGCCTGCGAGCTCCGCCTCGGTGCGCTCGCCATCGACGACGACATGGCCATACTTATCCGACAGCGTGACGAAATCACCCTCGGGATCGATGACGACCTGCTGCACCCAGGGCGCCGACTGCTCCAGCAGCCGCCGCAGGAGATGCGATTTTCCAGAGCCGGAATTGCCCTGCACGAGCAGACGCGTGGCCAGAAGCTCCTCGATATCGAGCTTGGCCGGCGCGCCGCCGGACACAGTTCCCATATCGATGCCGACCTGCAATGCCTTACCTCGTATGCCGTCTCTCGGGATCTCCGGACGGTGACCAGCCACCGCCGAAACCTCCCCTTAACAGAGATGGGGATTCGTTTCTGCGGGCAAGAGTGAAAATCAACAGTCTTTCTGATCAGGCCGCGGCACGCCTGAAGCCGAGCGACAGGAGGCCGGCGCCGATCATCAACGATCCGCCGGTGCGGTTGACGACCCGCTGGACCCCCGGCTTGCGGATGGTATTGCGCGCCATCGAGGCGAGAAGACCGTAAAGCGCGGCATTGATCGTCGCCAGGACGAGGAATGTCATCTCGAACACTGCCATCTGGAAGAACAGCGGTTTCGCCAGATCGAGGAATTGCGGCAGGAAGGCAACGAAGAAGATGATACTCTTCGGATTGAGCGCGGTCACCGCATAGGTGTGGAAGAATACGCGCAGCGGCCGGACGGCCGGACCATCGGTTTCATCGATCGCTGACGTCCGGTCGGATACCGGCGCCCGCCACAGCTTGATTCCGAGATAGATCAGGTAGGCTGCACCGACCCATTTCAGAATCGTGAACAGCATGGCCGAGGTCGCGAGCAGAGCACCGAGCCCGAGCATGGAAGCCGTCATGGCGGTGAAGTCGCCGAGCGCCACGCCGGCAACCGTCGCCGTCGCCACCTTGCGGCCGTGGCTCAACGCATAGGAGATGACGAGGAGGATCGTCGGACCCGGAATTGCCAGGAGAACGGCCGATGCGGCCACGAAGGCAAGCCAGTGTTCGAGCGACATTTGATCTCCTCCCGTCAGTTCACCGAACAAGCCATGGAAAACCGGGCTTGGCAAGCGGCGACAGTTCAGCCCCCACGCCGCCAATGGAAAAGCAGGTCGGGCTCCCTCTCCTCATTGCCGGCACCGTCCGTTTCGTCGACGAGCGCAAAGCCCTGCGCCAGATAAAACCGCCT
>JBQGDG010000202.1:0-6591 GCA_052038935.1 Neorhizobium sp.
TCCGCCTCCTCGTCGCTGACGATCTCCACAGGCCCGCGCAGACGGACCTGCCGGCGCAGGGATTTCCAGTGAAAACACATGGCCGCCTTCTTCTGGCCGAGAATTTCCTGTCCCTTCTGGCTCTCGAAATTGGTGTAGAAAACGAAACCCGCCTCGTCCACACCCTTCAGTAGCACCATGCGCACGTTCGGCAGGCCATGCTCGTCGACGGTGGCGAGGGCAACCGCGTTCGGATCGTTGAGTTCCGAGGCTTCCGCCTCCTTCAACCAGCGGGCGAAAAGGTCGAAAGGCTCGGATTCTTCGGTGAAGTCACCGGTTGTTAACGGACTTGCAGACATATTGACTTAAATACTCCCAGTCTGTTGGAACATGCCCGAGATTCGTCACCGGACAGGATGCAAGGTGGTAGTGATAGCAAAGTGGATCGACCTGACAAAGGGCCGGAAGCGCAGGAACAGCGCCGCAGTCTGGCTCGCCGCCCTGGCCTTGCCGCTTGCAGGATGCACCAGCAGTCTCGACGTTTTCGGCGGTTCCGACAAGGTCGACCGTACGATCTCGACCGGCACCATTCCCGCCAAGGCGCAATCGGAGACGTCGCTTTCGGACGAGGCCACGGTGCGCAACGCCGTCACTTCCGCGGATATCGCCAAGGTCGGCAGCAACTCTGTTCCCTGGGCCAATACGGCGACGGGAAGCGCGGGCGTCGTCTCGGCCATCTGGGAAGACAATAGCGGCGGCCATGTGTGCCGCGCGTTCAAGACCACCCGCCATTCCTACGAGGGGATCGCCGTCTTCTCCGGCCAGGCCTGCATGACCGGCAGCGGCGACTGGAAGCTGACGGCGTTCAACAAGCAGGATTAATCCTTTCTTTGCCATGCCTTCGGCCCGCCGAGGCACCGTAACCACTGATTCAGGACTGCGCCCCTACGCTGCCAGGCGAGAAAATCGGAGCAGCGTGCAGTCCATGATGGCCCTGTGTTGCCCGTGATTTGTGTCGAGTATCGGCGGGTTCGGGATTCAGCCGCATCCACCGCAGCAAGCGTAACCGGTGGTCTCACATGCGCGATCCCTATTCCATTCTCGGCGTCAAGCGGAACGCCGATGCCGACGAAATCAAGGCTGCCTGGCGCTCCAAGGCCAAGAGCATCCATCCCGACCACAACCGCGACGACCCGAGCGCGACCGATCGCTTCGCCGAGGTCGGCCAGGCCTACGACCTGCTGAAGGATCCGGAGCGCCGCCGTCGCTACGACCGAGCCGCCGACATGCACCAGACGATCATCCAGCAGCGCGAAGCCGCGGAGCGCGCGAAAGCCGCCCGCGCCAATGCCGAAAAGGTGATGGAGGAACTGGCCAGGGCGCAGGCTGCGCGCGCGCAGCAACCCGCAGGCGGCAGCGCCAGACCCGATGGCGGCAAGGCCGAGGCGGGCCAAGCCAGGCCGCAGGGCGGCAAGAAGGACGGAGAAACCCCGGAGGAGACGATCGAACGGATCTTCGGCGGGGGGCCGGAGGCACGGGAACGCGCGAGGGAACAGGCCGAGGCGGGCGCGGAGCAGCGATCCGGCGAAACCGGCGGCAAGGACGACATGCCGGCCGATTCGCGGCCTCCCCTGCCGCTGATGGCGGTCGAACTCATCAGCAATCTCGTCAACCGGTTCCGCGGCACGGCCTCTGTGCCGGAAAAGGCCCCGGACCTTTCCGTCGATGCGAGGGTTACCGTAGCCGATCTTCTGGCGCTCCGGGCCCAGACGGTGAAGCTCGCCGACGACCGGGAGATCCGCGTACCGATCGAGGCGGGCGCCACGGACGGCCAGGTGATCCGGCTCAAGGGCACGGGCCTCAAGGTGCCGGGGATGAAACAGGGTGACCTGCTCGTGGCACTGAAGGTGGCTCGCGACGACCGCTTCAGGGTTCAGGACTTCGACATCCACACGGTTCTGCCGGTTTCGCTGCAGGATGCCGTGCTCGGCGGGGAGGCCCGCGTCGAGACGCCGGAAGGTCTGCGGACGGTGGCCATTCCGAGCTGGTCCGGCTCCGACCAGACGATCCGGATTCCGGGGCTCGGCCTGCATGACGACGCCGGCGGCCGCGGCGACCTGATCGTCGAACTGAGGATTATCCTGTGGGAAAAGCCGGATGCAAAGGTCACCGACCTGATGCGCCACATGCGCGACGGCCTGTTCTTATGACAGAACTGCGACGGTTTACCCAATCGCGCACCCTTTGTTACGTCTCCTAACAGGAGATGATCCGGCTCCAGCTTGAACCCCGTGGCGGCCTATGCCATAGGCAACCTTCGACACAGGCGGCCTATGCCGTTGCAGTTCAGGGGAAAAGTATGGTTCAGGCATCCGGCCTCATGGCAGGCAAGCGCGGGCTCATCATGGGCGTCGCGAACAACCGCTCGATCGCATGGGGCATTGCCAAGGCCATCCGCGAACACGGAGGCGAGGTTGCCTTCACCTATCAGGGAGATGCGCTGAAGAAGCGGGTCGAGCCTCTGGCGGCAGAACTCGGCGCCTTCATGGCCGGCCACTGCGACGTCGGCGACGAAGCCTCGATCGACGAAGTGTTCGGCAATCTCGAAAAGCACTGGGGCAAGATCGACTTCATCGTCCACGCCATCGGTTTTTCCGACAAGGACGAGCTGACCGGCCGCTACGTCGATACCTCGCCGGAGAATTTCGCCAAGACGATGCAGATCTCCGTCTATTCCTTCACTTCGGTGGCAAGGCGGGCGGAAAAGCTGATGACCGACGGCGGGTCGATGCTGACGCTGACCTATTACGGCGCGGAAAAGGTCATGCCGAACTATAACGTCATGGGCGTCGCCAAGGCCGCGCTCGAGGCAAGCGTCAAGTATCTGGCGGTCGACCTCGGCCCCAAGAACATCCGCGTCAACGCCATTTCGGCCGGACCGATCAAGACGCTCGCCGCCTCCGGCATCGGCGATTTCCGCTACATCCTGAAATGGAACGAATACAATGCGCCGCTGCGCCGGACCGTGACGATCGAGGAAGTCGGCGATGTCGGCCTCTATCTTCTGTCGGATCTTTCGCGTTCGGTCACCGGCGAGACCCATCATGCAGACAGCGGCTACCATGTCGTCGGCATGAAGGCTGTCGACGCTCCGGACATCTCGGTCGTCAAGGACTGATCTCGGGAAGGCTGCCGTGCTCATCTACGTGATCCGCCACGGCCAGACGGACTGGAACGCCGAAGGACGGTTGCAGGGCCAGAAGGACATCCCCATCAACGCGCTCGGACGGGCGCAGGCGACCAGGAACGGCGAGACGCTGCGCGACCTTCTCGGCCGCGCGGAAGGGTTCGACTTCGTCGCAAGCCCCCTCTTCCGCACCCGCGAGACGATGGAACGGATGCGTACGGCCATGGGCCTCGACCCGCTCGGCTATCGCCTGGACGAACGGCTGAAGGAGCTCTCCTTCGGCGACTGGGAAGGCTTCACGACCGCCGAGATCAAGGTGACCGATCGCGAACGCATCCGGGAACGCGCGCGGCAGAAGTGGGGCTTCATCCCGCCGGGAGCCGATGCCGAAAGTTATGAGATCCTGTCGTGGCGCATCGGGGCCTGGCTCGCCTCGGTAACCGAGCCGACGATCTGCGTCAGTCACGGCGGCGTGGTTCGATCGCTGTTTCGCATCATCGGCAATATAGACGAGGATGTGGCTGCCAACATGCCCATCTACCAGGACCGCATCGTCAAGATCGATCTGGAAAAAGGCGAGATCGGCTGGATCTGATCAGGATGGGACGCGCCCTTTTCCGCGCGCCCTAACGGACGATTTCGAGATCGTCCACCATCCGGCTTCCGTCAACCATGGTATAGAATACCAGGACCTTCACGCCGGCCTTCAACCCTTCGAAATTGAATTCCTCCGGAACCTTGTAGGTCTTGCCGTCATCCAGCGTCAGGCTCATCGCATTGACGTCGACCGCCTTGATCGTCGCCTCGACATCCGCACTCTGCGCCCAGCTGTTCAGCGGAGAGAAGATGCTTGCCGTCGCCAGCAGGGTCGCAATCAGGATACGCATTGTCGAGGCCTTTGATGAGGTCCGTGGGTGTTTCGTTTCGATGCAAAGATAGACCTGCGAATGTGGCAAAAATTGCCCTCGATCATGGCATTTTACGTTCAAATCGCGACGTTAATATTAACAAACTTCTAAACAGGTCTCCGCCGGTTGTCGTTAATAAAACATACACGTCATTTCCGGAGTATTAATCAATATTCTTTCAGGTTAAATCCGAGATCTCTTCTCGCAACACCAAATTAACTTGGGCAAAATATACATTCTTTGCTGCCACATGAATTAATGAAAAGGTTTCCTGCAGGTGAAGTTCAGTCTGCCCCGCCGATCCACCTGGTCAGGTATTCTGGCTTCTGCACCCGTTCCGATCCTTGTGGCCATTACGATTGCGCTGAGCGTGGTGGCGATTGCGCTGAGCCTCGACCGTCGCAACGCCGAATTCGAGCGAACCAGCCTGCATGCGCGCGTGGAAGAAGCGGCGACGACGATCGCAAGGCGGCTGACCTGGCGTATCGAAGCCGATGTGAGCGCCGGAAAATTCCTCGCCCGCAACCTCGTCCAACATCCGCAGGCATCGCCGGAGAACTCCCGCAGCTTCGTCGACATGGCCTTCGAGCGGCATCCGCATTTTGCCGCCGTAGCCTTCGCGCCGGGCTTCCGGCTGACCGACATCCGCACACCGAACGACGGCGCACCGGCATCGTTCGACCGCAATAAGCTCGCCGCCGACATCGGCGCACTGGCGGGCCGCTTTGCGCCGGTTGTCGTCACCGGTTCCCAGGAAAACCACCTGACGCTGCTCGTCCCCGTTTCGATAAGCGAGGAAAGGCCGGCGCTGATGTGGGGGGCGATCGCCATCGTCATCGACAAGGCAGCGCTGCTCACGGCCTCGGGCATGACCTTCGACCACGCCGGGGAGCGAACGAGCCTGACGGATTTCTCCTGGCTCGAACTCACTTTGCGGGATTCGGCAAAGCCGGAATATCTCGCCTTCATCGGCAACGACGCCATCGAGACACGCTCGCCCTCGACGAGAACGATCCAGGTCGGCGATTTTTCATGGCAGCTGATGGCCGCGCCCCGGAGCGGATGGGATGTCGCGCCGCCGAACCAGCCGCTGTTCCGCCTGCTGCTGACGCTGGGAGCGCTCGCGGTCATCGTACCGATCGTGATAGCGGCCTATCTCATTTCCGAACGCAACCGCCATATAGCGGAACTGAAGGCAAGAGAGACGAACCTGCTCGATCTTTCACAGCGCTTCAACCTCGCCATGGAGGCCTCCAATATCGGGATCTGGGAGGTGAGCGGCGACGGTCACGACCTCTATTGGGACAGGCGCGCCGAGACCCTTCACGGAAAGGCCCACGGTATCGGCATTCACCGGCTGGGCGACCTGATCGGGCTCGTCGCTCCGGAGGACCGGCATGCCGCCGAAGCCCATTTCGTCAAATGCGCCTCACTGCACGAACCCTGCAGCGAGACCTACCGCGTCGCCCTGCCGGACGGTTCCATACGCTATCTTCGATCCGCAGGAGCGCGTTACGAGAATGGCGACGGCAGTCAGCGCACTACCGGAATCGTCTGGGACGTGACCGCCGACATGCTGATGGCACAGACGCTGCGCGACGCCAGGGACAATACCGAGATCAAGAATGCCGAGCTGGAGCTTGCGCTGGACGAACTGTCCGACCGCGAGCGGGAACTGGAGGAACTGTCGAGCCGGCTCGACCTGGCACTCGCTTCCTACGGCTGCGGCATCTGGGAATTCGACCCCGCTCTCGGCACCGAAATCTGGGACGCGCGCATGTGCCAGCTCTACGGCATTCCGTTCACCGACGGCATCATCGCCAAGGAACGCTGGTTCGAGCTGCTCCTGCCCGAAGACCGCGCGATCGCACTGAGCGCCTGCGACAGCTATCTCGGCGGCAACACCCGGGAGGCCCTGCTCATCCGGGTACCGCAGCCGGACGGCACGATCCGATACATCCGCTCGGTCGGCCAGTTGCAGACCGGCAAGGACGGCGCCAAAAAACTCATCGGCCTCGCCTTCGACGTGACCAAGGATGCGGAGATGACCGTCGAGCTGCAGAAGGCCAAGACCGAGGCCGACGCCAAGAACGCCGAACTCGAACTCGCCAAGAGCCGCATCGAACACAACGCGCTGCACGATCCGCTGACGATGCTCGCCAATCGCCGCAAGCTCGACATGGAACTCGACAGGCTCTCGCGCTCGGCGAACCGGGAGCGGTTCTCGATCCTGCATCTCGATCTCGATCGCTTCAAGCAGATCAACGACACGCTCGGCCACGCCGCCGGCGACGCGATGCTGGTCCACGCCTCACGTATTCTGGCCCGCAACGTGCGGGAAGGCGATCTCGTCGCGCGCATCGGCGGCGACGAATTCGTCATCCTCGTCTATGGTGTCGCCGGTTCGGAAGATCTGGCCGGCCTCTCGGAGCGGATCGTCGCCGAGTTCCGCCAGCCGGTGGATTTCGAGGGATTTTCCTGCCGGTGCGGCGTCTCCATCGGGATCGCCCAGGCGAA